>DATHEN010001280.1:0-12217 GCA_035318565.1 Polyangiaceae bacterium | reverse complement strand
TCGCCGCGGCAGCGTTGTGGGGCGCCCGCTTCAGTCGCTTCCGCGAGCTGTGAGCGCGCCCATTTGCCGGCCCAGTGCTTCTACTTCCAGATCGTGCGGCTGCGCACTCGCACCAGCGGAACGCGGCACAGCGTTCCATCTGGTGCCAGCGGTTGAAACACCAGCTTCGGACTCTTCGCGCCGGCCGCGTTCAGAATCACCGACATGTAAGCTTCCGTGGCTTTCATCCACCATTCGGCTGCCGGCTCTGGCATGCCGTACACGCACGATTCCACGCTGCGGGAATCACTGCTGATGACGCGGCACTCACCGAAATCGTAGAGCTGGGCGTAGATGCTCGGGAAACGTTTGCACACCGCTTCCGGCGAGCTCGACTTGAGCAGCGCCTTGTAAGTCCCGGTCATATCGCGTTCTGCGGATGCGAGCGCCTGCATGCGGACCCAGTCCGGGTGTCCCATGCCCATCAGCGTGCTGGCGGCGCGCGAGATCTCCACCATCGGCAAGAGATCGTACCAGCTGAGCGGCATGAACATCTGCATCAGGAACTCGGCGTGCGCACTGTTGAGTTTGGTGGCCACTGCCGCCGGACCGCCGGGTATCTGCTTCTCGTAGTACGCGCGAGTGCCGAGCCAGATGGTGCCCTTGACGTGAAAGGGACTGTGCCCCACCGCTATTCCAGCGGAGCCCAGCGGACTCGGTTTGTCTGAGGGTCGGCCGGCCCGCATTCTGGTCAGTCCATGCAGGACGGCTTGCTTCGCGCCCTCTTAAGATCGAGGACGGCTGAGCGCGCGTACCTGTGTGGGAGTGAAGCGTGCGCCCACGCACATCGGTCGCTAGTCACCGCGGCGCATCAAGAAGCCGAGTACCGCCACGAAGAGCGCGGAACCGGCGACGGACCAGACGACCGGAAATCGGACATTTCCGATAGTCACGGCCAACAGCTCGGGCAGGCGCAACCAACGCGAGAGCGCGAAACCGAGCAGCGCCCCGATGAACCCAACGGCGATCGCGCCGACGCAGCCCCCGCGGGAATACCCCGCTACGGCCTGGCCGATGGCTCCGCAAATGCCGGCCACGAACAACAACAGAACGAATTCGACGAGATCGACGCTCAAGCCCGAACAGATTGGCACAGCCGCGCGGCAGAAGCGACGCCCTTGCAGAAACGCAGGGCCGGCCTGCGCGTATCGAGCGCGCCGCTGCGTTATCATGTCGGAATTGGTGCGCTAGGTAATGGTCGTTCGTGCGGATTGCGCGGACGTGCCTGGCTCTTTCGGAAGGAACATCCTCATGGCGCAAGCATTCATCATCGACGCGGTTCGAACTCCGCGAGGTCGCGGCAAGGCTGGTAAGGGCAAGCTCAGTGGCGTTCACCCGCAGGAGCTGCTCGCTCAGACTTTGAACCAGCTCGCCGAGCGCAACGGACTGAGACGCGAGGACGTCGAGGACGTGGTGATCGGCTGCGTCTCGCAGGTCAAGGAGCAAGGCGCGTGTATCGCCAGGAACGCCGTGCTGGCCGCCGGTTGGCCCGACGTGGTCAGCGGCGTGACCTTGAATCGCTTCTGTGGCTCCGGGCTGCAGGCGCTCAATTTTGCCGCCCTCGGCGTCATGAGCGGCCAGCAAGACCTGGTGGTGGGCGGCGGCGTGGAGAGCATGTCGCGTGTGCCGATGGGTTCCGACGAAGGCATGATCGACGGCCTGAACCCAAAACTGCGCGCCAAGGTGTTTCAGGTGCCTCAGGGAATCAGCGCCGATCTGATCGCGACCCTGGACGGCGTCACGCGCGACGACGTCGATCGCTTCGCGCTCACGAGCCAGCAGAAAGCGGCGCGCGCCATCGAGGAAAAACGTTTCGCAAAGAGCCTGTTCCCTGTCCTGGGCGACGACGGCGCGCTGCTGCTCGAGCACGACGAGCATCCGCGTCCGAGCACGACCCTCGAAAACCTCAGCGCGCTCGAGCCGTCGTTCGCCGCAATGGGCGCCGCGGCTTTCGGTCCCAATGGCGAGACGCTCGATGAGCTGGCGCGAGTGCGCTATCCGTCCGTGTCGCGCATCGAGCACATACACACCGCCGGCAACTCGAGCGGTATCGTGGACGGCGCGGCGGTCACGCTGCTCGCATCGGAAGCGTATGTTTCAAAGAGCGGCATCAAGCCGCGCGCCCGGATTCGCGCTTTGGCCACCATCGGCACGGAACCGGTCATCATGCTCACGGCGCCCACGCCCGCCTCGCAACGCGCCCTCGCGAAAGCCGGCATGAACGCGAAGGACATCGATCTCTGGGAGATCAACGAAGCGTTCGCCTCGGTGGTGCTCAACACCACGCGCCGGCTCGATATCGACCCCGCGAAGGTGAACGTGAACGGAGGCGCCATCGCCCTCGGGCATCCGCTGGGCGCTACCGGGGCGATGCTCCTCGGCACGGCCCTGGACGAACTCGAGCGACGCGGTCTCGCCACGGCCTTGGTCACGCTGTGCATTGGCGGCGGCATGGGTATCGCTACTGTCATAGAGCGGGTCTGAACGCGCGCTGAACCCAGAAACCGGCGGGAATATTTGCAGAATCTTCGCCCGCCTGGATCCACCTCGGGCATCGAACAGGGGGGGTGGCGTTTCGAGCGTTGGGTCTTACATTCTGCTCCGTCGGCGCCCCACGGGACGCGGCGAACGAGTGCCGCACCATCCCGCCCCCCATCCCGCACTTGGGGCTGTCGAGCGCGTTTAGCGCTTCGCCCCACACCGCGTCCCACGGGCGCCGACGACTAACTCTGACGCTAGCGCTACGGAAAGGGCGGGCCCTGAGGCGAGCCCTGCGTGCCCATCAGGTCCGTCGGTAGCGCGGTCCGCGCGGCCACTTCGGACGCGCGTGTCAAAATATCGGGTTTGACTGCATTGTCAGACTCGAACCCGCTCACGGAACCGTGGCAACCGCCGCACAGGCCGTTGAACATGCTGCGGCGGAATCCTTGGCGCACGACCTCGCCCGGGTAAAAGCTCATCTCTTCACGCTGGAAATGCTCGGCGGCGCCGCTTTCGCCTGCCAGCGTGGTGCGCGTGCTCAGCACCAGCGGCACTCCGCCCGGCACATCCATGAGCGCCGAGCCATCCCCGTAGATCCTGACGGGACCGCGAAGCTGGCGGCGCACGTACAGTGGGCCGTACTGGTCTTCAGTGATGAAAGGCCCGCCGCTCCCGAAGCTCGTCACGCCGGGCTCCGGAGGCAAGCTCTCCCACACGTTCAAGCTCGTGTTACCCGGCGGTAGCACGCGCGGGCTGCGCGTGTTCTGAAACACGAGACTGGTGAACAGCGGAACATCCAGAAACATGACCCGCGAGCGATCGGGATCTCCGAGGAGGCTCGTGGCGCCGTTCGGCTCGGCCAACTTGGACTCGAACACGCCGTGGTTCTGGCGTGCGTACACCGCAACCGGCCAGAGTTCGTCGCTGGCGCCGGTTATCAACGGGGCGCGGGCCCCGGTGAGATGATTGACGACGTGGATGTCGAAGTTACCGCTGAAAGAAGCCAGATTTTGTACGTTCGCGGCGTAGCTCACCAGCAGCTTGCCGTTGGGCAGCGGTGAGGGATTCCGATAAGCGCCAGAAGTGCCGGAGAGACGGCCGGTCGCCTGCGCATCTACGACCCGCATCGAGCGCTGGAAGAACACTGGGTTCGGCCAGTCGATGGCACCTGGATCCTGCAAGTAGTCGGCCTCGTCCCCGCTCTGGAAATCGATGCCGATGCTGCGGTTGATGACGACCAGCGTGCCGGCTCCGTGGGCCGCACCGCGCTCGCTGGCGATCGCCACGAAGTTCTTGTCCGTCAGCTCGACGAAGTCGGTCATCTGCGTGAAGCCGATGCTCGACCTTTGTCCGAACAGCGGGTGGTAGTCTCCGCCGTCGAGGTTCATGCGGCGGCCCGCGAGCTGATAGAACTCGGGTGCGCGCTTCTCGGTCGTGAAAATCAAGCGACCGTCGCCCATGAACGCCGGCGCAAGCTCCTGATTCAGCTGGAAAGTGAGCTGACGGACGCTGCCGTCGCCCGCAATGTAGAGGTTCGCGTTCAGCTTCGCGGGATCCGCCGGGCTCCTTTGCGGCCCCGAGTAGCTGAACTGCGCCACGTTCATCACGTTGCCGCGCGTCGACGCGAACACGATGCGACCATCCGGCGCGAACGCCGGGTCGAAGTTGTGCACGAGCTCGCCGTTCGTAGGAATCGCCGCGCCGCTCTCGTCCACCGCTGCTGCGTTGATCGTCGCATCTGGCGCGCAGCTGCCCCCTTCGACGACGTAGACCCGAAAAGGCTCGCTGGCGGAGCTGCGCGCGGCGAAGGCGATCCGCGCACCGTCCCAGGAGACGGCGGGACGGCGTGCGTCCGAGCTCGCCGGATCCAGACCACACAGGCTGGACAGGCTCGTGGAGCCGCTGACGCTCACGTCACCGGTCGCGCTCAGACTGGCTTGAGCCAGGAGCACCTCGGCCCCTGCCGAGAACTGCGCGTAGTCCTGCGGCGTGTCCGCGCCGCTCTTTGCCGGCCTGCGTACGTAGGCGATGCCCGTCAGACCCGATGCGCTGCCGAGCCGCGCCTCGCGTTCCTTGGCGAGCCATGTGACCAGCACGCAGTAAGCGCTGGTGTCGTCCAGCGGACCCGTTTCCGCAGCCGCCGCGTCGCACGCCGAAGGATCGCCGCCGGAGCTGAACAGCGGTCCACCGCGATGCAAAATCCCTCCACCCGTGGGAGTGGGCAGCAGGTTCTTGCGAATCAGGCGGCTCGCGTTCGGGTCCGGTGATTCGAGCCCCGCTTGCTCGAGCGTGAATCGATAGTTCACGCGCGTCGTGGCCAAGGTGAAGTGCCCGCCGCTGCCGCCGCGCAGGCGGTAGTCGTGGAACATGGCGGGCGAATGGCAATTGACCATCATGCAGCCGCGTTTTGCGAGCACGGGCTGCACGCGCTTGGCGAAAAAGTCGAACCCCTCGTCGGTGGGAATGTTGGTCGGACCGCCTTTGGCTTCAGCCCAGGTGCGCAGCAAGATGTAATCGGGATCGTCACGGTTTTGGAAGACCGTGCCGCCCTCGTGATACGTGCCGCCCTGCGCCGGATCCAACGCGCGCGTCAGAATGTCACTGGCCGCGGGGTCGACGGACACGTGATCTCCGGCTGCGAAGTAGTTCCAGCGTTTCTCTTCTTCGCTCGAGCCGCAGGTGAGATAGAGCGAGTTCGTCGGCGAACCGTGGCAGTTACCGCCCGCGCAGCGCTTGGCGAGGATGCTATTGACGACGTCGAAGTCTGCGTAGTCGGGCGTGGCGGGTTCAGCGCTGGGATCGAACGACGGATCGATACCGAGCGCCGTGGAGCAGGGTTGAATGTCGAACTTGGGTCGGGCGACGGGAGCGTTGTTCTCGGACGCGCCGTTGGCAATCCAGCGCTCGAGTTGAGCGTAGGAGCTGCTCGTGACGTCGAGCAGGGAGCCGCCCACGTGAGCGATATCGCTCTTGGTGGTCTGCGTTTCGTTGTCCCACGACGTCAGCCGAAGGTCCTGCGGGGGCAGCACCTTCAAGAGCAGAGCGGGGTAACCATAGGGCCCGTAGTTGATGAACAGGTCACGACGGAGATTCAGTGTATCGTAGCTCTGGACGTTCAAGTTTCCGAGCGCGTTGCCGCGATCGTCTGCCGCGACGTGACAGCCGCTGAACGTGGGACTGGTGGCACAGGAGCCACGCACGACGGGTGCGATCCGCCGGTCGTAGAACGTGGAATCTGCTGGCTTGTCTTCGCGCGTGCACGCTGAGCAAAGCGCCGCGAATGCGGCGCCGAGACACGCCGCCCTGCTCGGAATTCTTTCCCGCATCAGTCGCCCACCTTAGCAGAACAGCATGGCACCGGCAGCCCCTGCTGAACGCCGCTGTCCGTGTCTCTGGTGCTGTCGTGCTCGCCGTTGTGCGCAGAATGTGGGTAGGATTCTCCCACTCCCGTGCTCGACAGCTTCACATCCGCTTTCCCGCCCGTGCTCGTGTGGGGGCTCTTCACTCGCGCGCTCGGTCTGGTCTACTTCATTTCGTTCGCGTCCCTGTGCATCGAGGTGGTGCCGATAGCCGGTGAACGGGGCATCTCGCCGGTGCGCACGCGTCTCGCGATGCTCGCCGAGCACTTCCCGGGTGTGCGCCGCGTCGTCTACTTCCCGACGTTGCTCTGGCTGAACAGCGGGGATTGGGCGCTGCGCGGCATTGCGTTTGCCGGCGCTCTGGCTTCTGCGCTGGTCGTGGTGGGTGGCCCCTGGACGCCGTGGGCGCTGGTCATTTGCTACGTCGCGTACCTGTCCCTGGACGTGGCGATACGCTTGATCTTTCCGTGGGACTGCACGCTGTTCGAAACGGGCTTTTTCGCCATGTTCCTGCCGGCGACCCTGAGCCTGCCGGCGCTTTCGGCCGTGGCAACGCCGGACCCGGCGCTCGCCTGGGTGTTTCGTTTGCTGGTCTTCCGCGTGCTTTTCGGCTTCGGCAAGTTCAAGTTCCTGGGCTCGAGCCGCGACGACTCGGGGTACCTGCGCAGCTTCATGCTCAATCAGCCGCTGCCCTCGCCGGTGGGCTGGGCAATGCACGCGCTGCCGCTCTGGATGTCCAAAGCCACGCTGATTTTCATGTTCTTCGTGGAAATCCCGCTGCCTTTTTTCGTCTTCCTGCCGAGCGCCGAAGCCAGCCTGATCGCCGCGCTTGGCATCACGCTCTTGATGATTGGCATTCAACTGTGCGGCAGCTTCGGGTTCTTCAACTGGATCATCGGCGCGCTGTGTCTCACGCTGCTGGACACGACGACCGTGTGGCAGCTGCCCTTCGGCAGTTACTTCGGCGCGGGTCAGCCGAATTTTCTGCGCGCGCTCGTGCTCGTGCACACGTTCGGGGCGCTGCTCGCGCTTCCGCTGAACAGCTACTGCAGCCAGCAGTGGCTGTTTTGGCCCTGGCTCGGCCAATTGAGCCCCAAGTTCTTGGCGTGGCCATGGAAAGTTTTTCGAGTGCTGCACCCGCTGCGCTGGCTGCACGCATACGGGGTTTTCCCGCCCAAGAGTGCGGCGCCGGTCAAGTGCGTCGTCGTCTTCGAGGTGAGCTGGGACGGCAACGACTGGCAGGAGTGTCACTTCAAATACTGCCCATCCAAGACCAACAGCCGGCCTCGTTTTGCGGCTCCGCATCACCCGCGGGGGGATCAGGCCATGATCTACGAAACGTTCGGCATCGGGGACGGCAGCGTGTGTGTGCACGGCATCATCGGCACGTCTTACGTGCACGCCTACAACGAATTGCCGCTCGCTGCGGGCATCGCGCAGCGCGTCCTGGAAGGCAGCCCGGGCATTCCTCACTTCCTGCAGTATTCGCCGGCGCCGGACGGCTCGCCGCCGCGTTTCATCCGTGCACAGACCTACATGCTGGAACGCACTTCGTTTGCGGAGGTCAAACGCACGGGTCAGTGGTGGAAGCGTACGTATATCGGCCCGCACCTGCCTGCCACGGGTCTGCGCGACGACTTCGCCGACTGCATCTTTCCGGAACCGGAGCTCTGGCACTGGGAGCAGATGGCGTGGGTGAAACGCTCGCGTTTCGAACGGCTCCTGCAGCGAGCCGCGCGCGGAGAATCCGCGGATGCGCTGATTCTCGAGGACGCGCGCGGGCTCACGGCCGAGGACGTGCGGCGCTTCTGGGACGACTTCCTGCCGCGCATTGCCGCGTTCGGCCGGGACGACTGGTCGAACTTCGCAGAGCTCATGCAAGCGCTGCGCGAGCAGTACTCGGCGAAAGAGCTGCGAAACTTCGCGCGTGTGCATGGCCGCCTGAGCTATCTATTGCTGGCGCGCTTCGAGCCGTACTTCGAAGGCTGCTGGTTTCAGCCGAAGATCCCGGTGAAAAACTACTTCGCGCTCGGCATGTTGACGAGCGACGTGATCGCGCGTGGCAAAGCCATCTACGACAAAGCGTACGCGGAGCCGCTCTCGGTGGTGGCTATCGCCGAAGAGCTGACGGTGGCGCGCGGGCTGTTCTTGATCGGCGTGTTCCGATACGACGCCATGGTGCTCGAAGCGCAAAAGCTCCGGCTGCTGCAGGCAATCATGGAACCGTCCGGTCGCCGCTCCACGCCGGCTGAACAAAAGTTCGAGAAGACGCTGGAAGGGATTGGAGAGCGTGTGTTCGCGATCGCGCCGCTCACGCCTTTCTTGCGGGAGCAATTCAAAGGGCCCGCGTACGAGCAAGGCTACCCCGAGCAGTATCCCAAGTTTTGCCTGCTACCCTCGGCCGCGGTCGTTCGCGTCGAAGAGGGAGCGGCTCAGCACGTCACGGGCTGAGGACCCCGAGCTCGCCTCGGGGTCCGTCCCGCCGAAACCGCGGACTACAGACGCCGGAGCGCGATGCGCGCCGCGTCCCGCACGAACGAGTTCGGGTCCTGGAGCGCGGCCTCGACGGCCGGTCTGCTGTTCTTGTCCGCGATCCTGCCGAGCGACGCCACAGCGGCGGTGCGAACCTGCGCATCGGTTTCGTTCGCGGACGAGGTGAGTGCCACGAGGCCGACGACCGCGTCGCGAGCTCCCATCACGCCCAGGTTCTCGGCGGCGCGTTTGCGCACCCGAGCCGACGGATCGCTGATGCGCTCGATCACCTTGTCCACGCGCGTGAACACGTGAACGCGCACCGAAGCGCGCAGGGCGGCCAGTCTCACGTCCTCGTTATCGTCCGAAAGCGCTGTCGCGAGCTCGCCGTTCGGACCCTGATGATTCAGACGCTCGAGCGCGGACGCCGAGCTCTTGCGGACCAGAGCCGACGGATCGCCCACCAGAGCTGCAGACACGTGCTTGACGCCCGAGCCGCTCAAGAACTCACCGAGCGCTTCCGCCGCGTACGCGCGCTCGCGCTCCGGCGCTGCGCGGTTCGTCAGCGTGGAGACGGTCCGCGCGTACACCTGACCCGGTCCGAATACGCCGAAGATGCGCCGCCGCAGCCACCACGCGGCGATCTCGCGCGTCTTGGGGTGCGCATCGTAGAGCAGCTTCGAGATACCCGGAATGCAATCCAAGCACTCCAGCGTCTCGCCGTGCTCGAGCGCGCGCCAGATCTCCGTGGGAGCATAATTGCCCGGGCGGGCGCCGATGCTCTTGATGTAATCCGGGGTCGTCACCTTCTCCAGCGAGTTGTCCGGCAGGTGCTTGTACACCTCTGCACGGCCGATGCGCCGGGTGTCCGCTGCAGCGGGATCCGCCGCGTTGGTCATTGTGGAGAACAAGCTCGCAGCGCCTGCGATGAGCGCGCCGAGCACGAAACTACGCTTGATGCTTTTCATGGCTTTCTCCGCTCCGCTCAGTATTTGGTCCCGCCACCCGCGACCGGGTCACTCCCGTACGCCTGGAAGTCGCTGTTCTGGCGTGCGTAGTACTGTCCACCCATGTCGATGGCGCGAATCAGCTTCACGAGCTCGTCGCGGGTCAAGCCGGCGGCGGCGGCGTGATCCGTGCGTGTTCCGCCCGCGATGTCCGTGTTCGAGAATGCCTGTCCGAGCTGCCAGGCAAACTTGCTGGCATCCACGGACGACTTCACGTTCAGTTTCTCGATCAGGGCGCTGTGCCGGGCGTCGCTCGGGACGGCCCACTCAGGCGGCAAAGTTCCGCTCGTCAGCTCCGCACCCATGCCCATTTCCATCTTGAACGCGGCCGGATAGAACAGCGATACGTACGAGGCCGGCCAGGCGCGTGTCTCCCTGTCGTAGGTCACCGTTACTTCGGTCGATGACAAGTCGAGCCGCGCAATGCGGAACGGCGTCACCTCGCCCGTAGCCTCGTCCGTCATTTCGATCTCGTAGTACTGCTGCGGTCCGCTGCCGTTCGTCGTCGCGTTGTGGCAGCTCACGCACTTGGCGTTGAGGAGCTTCTGAATTTCGTTCGGGTTCGCCGCGTCGTTCGCGCCGTACCACGGATATTCGACCCGGTTGGCGACGGGCAAGAGGAAGTTCTGGGCGCCGATTCCGGCTGCCTGCGTGAGCGCTTGTCCGCCGGGGAGCACGGGCGCGGAGCGATTTTCGTGGCAGCCACCGCACACCCGGTCTTCACCGGGCATGCCCTGAATCCAGGTCGTCTGATTGCGGATCGCGAGATCGAACTCGTCGATCGGTTGCAAGTGCACCGGCACGTACGGCGGAATGTCCGCGAGCCACGAGCCGTCCGAGTACACCGTGGCCTCGCCGAGGATCGCGGCACCCTCGGCCATGGTCAGACCGAACATGCTGGTACCGGGCGAGCCCTCGCTCGAGAAACCTTCGATGATACGGACCTTCTTGGCCTGCTTCAGCGCGTCGTCGATGGACGTGCCTTCTTCGAACTGCGCGCCGCTGACGGTGTTGCCGTGCAGCGTGCCCAGCGAGGTCTGGCGCACGTCGACGGAGCCGAAACGCGCGGGGACGCTCGAATCAGCCGATCTCTGAACGGAACCGATGATCGGCGGCTCGGTGCGCGTCACGACGGGCTTCGCGTAGAGCTCCCAGGTGTCTTCGTGATTGACGATCAGCTTGTTGACCCGCCCGCGTGGGTCGTAGACGTAGACGCCGAAGTCCGGCGGGTTGAGCTGCAGCTCGTTCGTTTCGTTCACCACGCCGCTCGCCCAGGACGTCAAGATGCGGCCGTCGGGCAAGCCGTGCGGAGCCCGATAGCGTCCAACCGGTGACGGAGCCTCGCCGGTCGGCACGGCCGGGGTGAGCTCCTTGTACGCGGGTTCTTCCTCGTTGACGCGCAGTGGATCGCTGGCGTTCCGAGCGTCGATTTGAATCAGCGCGCCCGACTGAATCGTGTTCTCGCGGTTCGTGGCGATCGCGAGAAAGACGTTGGGAGTGTGCGTCTCCGAGACTTGCACCAGTGAGTTGCTGGGCTTGCCGTGTTGCCCGCTGACCGCGACCATCTGCGTGCAGTCGGGGTTCATCGCGAAGAGCTTCACGTCGTTGACGTTCTCGAGATGCTCCCAGCGCGAGAAGCCGATGCGCCCGTCGGCCATCGGAAACAGGTTGATGGTGTGCGAGAGGTTCTGTGAGCAGAGCTTGCGGTCGCTATCGCCGCCGCCGAGCGTGATGCTCGCGATCTGGGTCACCGCCCGCGAGTGGTTGTACTCGTCGGCGCGCGTTCCCATCTCGGTGTAAGCCTGGTTGGTGATGAACGCGATGCGCTCTCCGGGAACCCAGATGGCGTGCTCGTCGTCCTGCGGTCCGAACGTGAGCTGGTGGATCTCGTACTTGCCGTCACCGCCCGGCGTTAGGCTGGCCCAGTAGACGTGGTAGTTGTCATCGCCACTGGTCTTCATCGTGAACACGACTTTCGTCGCGTCGTAGGAGACATCGAGGCTCGAGACGTCCGCAGTCGGGATATCCGCCAGGACGTTTTCGATCTTGCCGGTGGTCAGGTCGTAGATCTCGAGTCGCCCGCCCGGCTCGTAGCGGTTGTAGTCCATGACCTGGCCCATGCCGCCGGCTACGTTGATGGACACGGCGCCGTCGCTGCCGAGCACCGTGTGCTGGCGCACCGCGTACACCAAGCGATCGAACTTCTCGCGCTGCTCGCCGGTGTTCTCTTCTCCGGAGCAGCCGAGCAAGCTCGCACCGAGCCCCGCAAAGAGCGCCAGAGCAAACGCACCCCGTAGGGTCCGCGATGACTTGGTCCGAGAAAGGTTGCGAGCCATGAATGTTTTTCCTCCGCGCAGCAGCCGTGAGTCGAACTAAGCCTAAGCAGGTTTTGAGCCACAAATGAACCGAGCAATTTCAAATAGTTAGAGAGAGGACTTCGTGGGTGCCTGCCCCCGAGAGGCTAAACGGCGGGGGAGCGGCCCTCCGTCCGCTGCTTCCGGCGCGGGCGGCACTCGCGTTTTGGAGACTGGAGTACGCTGGCAGCTCATGTCCGAGACCAAGGGCCTCGTTTTCGATGCACAGGGGTTATTGCCGGCAGTCGTGCAGGACCGTTTGACCGGTCAGGTGCGGATGGTGGCGTGGATGAATTCAGAGTCGCTGGCGCGCACGCTGGTGACCGGACGCGCCACTTTCTACAGTCGCTCTCGC
Source organism: Polyangiaceae bacterium (assembly GCA_035318565.1). GTDB lineage: Bacteria > Myxococcota_A > Polyangia > Polyangiales > Polyangiaceae > DATDJP01. Next base: position 150 of record DATHEN010001280.1, on the reverse strand, counting down.
CAGGCGCTCTGGGAGAAGGGGGAAAGCAGCGGTCACCGTTTGCTGGTGCACGCCGTTTATGCGGATTGCGACGGGGACACGCTGCTCGTCTTGGTGGATCCGCTCGGCCCCTCCTGCCACACGGGCCGCCCGAATTGTTTCTTCCGCCGG
>DATHEN010001279.1:0-2152 GCA_035318565.1 Polyangiaceae bacterium | reverse complement strand
CCCTCGGGTACAATCGTGTCCTGGGTGGACAACCATCAGGACGAACGGAGGCGTCAGGGCTTCGCCGCCGTTCTCGATGAAAGCTTGCGCCGCGTCTCGCCCGCGCGCCTGATCACGCCCGAAGCGCAGTCGGTGCGCTATCCGCAGCTCATCACCGCCAAAGAGAAGCTGGTGCTGATCTACTGGGAAGATTCGGGCACCGAACCCGGCGTCTACGTCCGCATGCTGGAAGGCGACGGACGGATTGCCGGACCGGCCCGGCGCATCTCCGCGGTCAAACGCAGCGAGTTTTTTCCGGCGCTGGCGCGCGCCGAGGACGGCACGTTCTGGGCGGTGTGGGAGGAAGAGGTGGAATCCGGAGCGGACGACCTGTTCGGGCGGCGCCTGGGCACCGATCTGTCCCCGCTGGCCGAGCCGGTGCGATTGACCGCCTACCTGTCTTCACGTTCAGTGAAGGCTGCCGCCGGCAAGCCCGACATAGCCATCGCTCATGGCTATCTGTACGTGGTGTATGCGCTGGAACGCGGGCCCGAGAACGCCGTGCTCAGCTTGCGCGTCAAACTCGACGATCCGGCGCTTTCCACCGGTCTCAACGACGGCACGAAACGGCGCAGCAACCGCGATCGTTTCATAGGCATGGCCAAGCCGGTGAGCACTAAATACGGCAAGAACGCCCAGCCACGGGTGGCCTGCGTGACGGACGGCTGCTTCGTAGCCTGGGACGACGAGCGAGCGGGTGCGCTCGCCGCGTTCATCGACAAGGAGCGCGGCGAAGCCATCTGGCACCGCGAGTTCGCGAACAAGGGTTCGCGGCCGGCGCTGGCAGCCATCGGCTCGCGCGCACAGGTCGCGTACTACGACACATCGCGTCTGAAGATTGCCCCGCTGGAACGCGACGGCGTGGGCGAGAGCGAATCGCTGGCACGCGTGAGCGGCCTTCAGCCGTTTCCGGCTATCGTGCCAGGAGCTCGGCCCGGGGAATGGTACATCTCCTGGCGAGACTACGAAGCCGGCCACCTCGAAGCATTCGTGGTGCGCGCGGAATGCCCGTGACCGTAAGTGAGCGGCGCAAACGTGAGAAACCGAGACCAGACCAGCCAACCCAGCTTTCAAGCGGCAGCCGCGGTTCCGCACATGCTGTCGATCCCTTCGCGCGCTCTCGTGCGCAAGTCTCCTCCCGAGAGCGCACGCATCGTGCTGCTGCCGATTGAAGCCGGCGACGGCCCCGAACTCTGGGACACGGTCGATGGCTCGCGCTGGCACCTAGAGCGCTGGCTACCCTGGGTGCCCTTCAACAACACCCCGGAAGCGAGCCAGCGCTATGCAGAAGCCTGCTCCGCGGATTGGGACGCCGGACGCGCGGTGCGCTTCTGTGTTCGCGACCGCCAATCGCGCCAGCTGCTCGGCGTGGTCGGCCTCGACTCGTGCGTGCATCTGCACCGCTCCTGCGAGCTCGGCTACTGGCTCAGGCTCGACGCCACGGGCCGCGGCTTGATGACCGAAGCCGCCCAGACCTGCACCGAGTTTGCGCTCAAACGCATGAGCGTGCACCGTATCCGCTGCGCCGCCGCCACCGACAATTACCCCAGCCTGCGCGTGATTTCCCGGCTCGGCTTTCGCTTCGAAGGCATCGCGCGACAGGCGGAGTTCGTCGGCTCGCGCTGGCTCGATCATGCGGTGTTCGCGCGTCTGTCGACGGATGACTGAACGCGCCCGCCTGAAATCCGAGCGCCGGCGCCGCTTCCCGTTTCTGGTGCTCGCGCCCGCAGTGGTGGCGGTGCTCGGTTTGCTCTCGGCGCTGGTCATCGGCGTGATCGGCTTGTGGCGGTTGTCGACCCAAAGCGACGAAGCCACGGAGCTGCGCTGCGAGCTGCTCGCCAAGAGTCTGGCCGAACGCGTGCGCGTCACGCCGAATCAAGAGCGGGCCAACGTGATCGAGCGCGCTGCGCGCGCAGCCAGCGCCGAAATCCTGCTCGTGCGACAGGACGCGGACGTGCTCGTGGATTCCACGCTTTCGCTACCGAGCCGCGATCAGCGCCTGGAGTTGCTCGTGAACGGCAGCGGTGAAGCCAGCACGGAGTCGGGTCTCATGACCTACTTCTCCGCGCCGCTCAGCCCACCGCTGCAGCATCTTTCACTGGTGGTGCTCCTG
>DATHEN010001278.1:0-4596 GCA_035318565.1 Polyangiaceae bacterium | reverse complement strand
AGGATCATCGGACCGGACTTCTAGCGCAGACCTCACAGGCCGTCAGCCAATTCAAGCGGCAAACCACGCGGTGTTTGCGCGCGTGCGCCAGTCGGGGATGCGTGTAAGCTCGCGGGCACCGTCATGGAAACCCCGCTCACGCCTCTCGAGTTCATGAGGCGCACTCGCCGGCTGTACGGAAGCCGGGAGGGCGTCGTCGATGGTGACTTGCGCCTCAGCTACGCGCAGTTCTTCGAGCGCTGCGATCGCTGGTCGGCCGTTCTGCAGCAGCGCTTCGGCGTTCGCCCGGGAGATCGGGTGGCGTATCTGGCGCCGAACACGCACGCTCAGCTGGAGTCGTTCTACGCGGTTCCGCAGATTGGCGGAGTGCTCGTCCCGATCAACTATCGGCTCATCGCCGATGACTTTGCGTACATCCTGAAGCACAGCGGCGCCAAAGTCGTCTGCGCTCATCCGGACTATCTGGAAATGATCGACGGTATTCGCGATCGCATCCCCGATGTCACGCATTTCGTGGCGCTGGAAGGCGGGCGCGAGGGCTGGCTCGATTACGAAGCGGAGCTGGCTTCCGCCGCGGCGCCCGGTAGCCCCGTGACTTTCGAGCGGCCGGTGATAGCCGAGACGGATCTGCTGACCATCAACTACACGAGCGGCACCACCGCGCGTCCCAAGGGAGTCATGATGACCCACAGGAACGCGTACCTGAACGTGGTGGGCACTCTGGTGCACGTGCACATGCGTCCGGGCGAGCGCTATCTCTGGACTTTGCCCATGTTTCACGCGAACGGCTGGACGTTCGTGTGGACGGTGACCGCGGTGGGTGGCACGCACGTGTGCCTGCGACGCGTGGAGCCGGCGCGCATTTTCGCGGAGCTTCGCCGCGAACGCATCGGCATGCTGTGCGCTGCGCCCACGGTGCTCATCGGTATCTCGAGCGCCCCCGAGGAGCTACGCCGGGACGCGCCGCGCGGAGTGCGCGTGCTGACGGCCGGAGCCCCACCGGCGGCGGCCACGATTGCACGCGTGGAGCAAGAGCTCGGCTGGGACATCATCCACGTGTACGGACTCACCGAGACGGCTCCATTCATCAGCGTGTGTGAAATGCTGCCGGACCACGCCGCGCTCGAGCCGCGCGAGCGAGCCGTGATCAAGGCACGGCAGGGCGTGGAGCTCGTGACCTCGGGAGAGCTCTTGGTAGTGGACGAGCACGGCCGCGAAGTGGCTCACGACGGGCAGAGCGCCGGTGAAATCGTGGTCCGAGGTAACGTCGTCATGAAAGGCTACTACGAGGACCCGGAAGCAACGGCGATCGCGCTTCGCGATGGCTATTTTCACTCGGGCGATGCGGCCGTGGTTCACCCGGACGGTTACATCGAAGTCCGTGATCGCATCAAGGACGTGATCATCAGCGGAGGCGAGAACATCTCGTCCGTGGAAGTCGAAGGCGTGCTGCTCCAGCACCCGTCCGTGCTCGAAGTCGCAGTGGTGGGAATGCCGGACGAAAAATGGGGTGAATCCCCGCACGCGTTCGTCGTGCTGCAGAGCGGCGCGAGTATTTCGGACACTGAGATGCGCGAGTTCACGCGCGCGCGTCTGGCGCATTTCAAGTGCCCCAAAGCGTTTCACGTGATCAGCGAGCTGCCGAAAACCGCCACGGGCAAGGTGCAGAAGTTCGTGCTGCGCGGGCGGCGCGCCGGAATAGCCACGCAGTAGGCGCGCGCTGCTGATGCAGCGTGCTCTCGCGATATTCTGGGCAGAGTGTGCAATTCGCATCTGCCTCCAAAACATTTGCATGCGGGTGCGCGCACGGTGCGCGCACTAGTCCGCGATTCGTCTACAAACTCGAAGTGTATTTCGAGGGATAGGATTGTAATGGGGGTCATGCAGTGGGGTGGCGCGCACGGCTAGTTCTCGGGGCCCGTTCAATAGTGCGTCGTTTAGACTCACGATCACTATGCAAGACCTTGCACGCCCGCGTTGGACGTTAGTCGCCGGTCTCTTTTTCATCACCCTTGCCACGTTGATGCACGAGATCCTGCTCACGCGGATCTTCAGCGTCGCGCTCTGGTATCACTTCGCGTTCATTGCGCTGTCGGTTGCCATGTTCGGTATGACAGCCGGCGCGATCCTCGTTTACCTGAAACCGAAGACGTTCACGGTCGAGCGGGCGCCGCAGCAGCTCGCGCTCAGCGCTCTCGGTTATTCGGTTTCGCTCATTCTCTCCACCGCCCTATTTTTGGCGCTTCCCATCGATGCGAGTCCCGACCTCGAAGTGAAGAAGCTGCTGATCTGGGCGGCGAGCTATCTGATCATTTCCGTCCCGTTCGTGTTCAGCGGCTTGGTGGTGGCGGTGGCGCTGACGCGTTTTCCTGCGCATTTGAACCGGCTCTATGCAGCCGATCTGGTGGGCGCTGCGCTCGGATGTCTGCTGTTCGTCGTCGTTCTGCCGATTGTGGGAGGAGCCACTACCGTGGTCGCGGTTGCGGCGCTCGGCGCGGTCGGCGCCACGCTCTTCGCGTTCGGCCTCGACAACCGCAAGCTCGTGAACGTCTCGGGGGCCTTGACGGCGGCGCTCGTGGTCCTGACTGCATGGCACGGCGTCCTCGAACACGAAAATCATCCATTTCTCGAGATCCGCGACGCGGTCAAGAATCGGCCTCAGAACGCGCAGTACATCCGCTGGAACTCGCACTCGCGCGTGGCCGTCTATGGTGATCCCAAGGACGGGAAGATGCCGGCGCCGGGCTGGGGCTTCAGCCAGAAGACCGAAGCGCGCAACACGCAGGTGCGCGCCATGATCATGGCGATCGATACGTTCGCCGCCACGCCGATCACGGCCTTCGACGGCAACATATACGACCATTTCTATCTGAAGGACGAAGTCGTCAACATGGCGCACCACGTGCGCAAGAACGCCGACGTGGCCGTGGTCGGGGTAGGGGGAGGGCGCGACGTCCTCTCCGCGCTGGTATTCGAGCAAAAGTCCGTGTTCGGCATCGAGATCAACGCAGACGTGCTCGGTGCCATCACCGGGCCGTTCGCGGATTACTCGGGTTATCTCGGCAGGGATCCGCGAGTGACGCTGGTGAACGACGAGGCGCGCAGCGCATTGACTCGCACCGAGCGCAGCTTCGACATCATTCAACTCTCGCTCATCGACACGTTCGCGGCCACTGCTGCGGGCGCGTTCGTCCTGGCCGAAAATGGCCTGTATACGGCCGACGCCTGGACGATCTTCCTGCGCAAGCTGAAGCCGAACGGGATCCTCACGGTGAGCCGCTGGTTTTATCCGGGCCGCCCGTCGGAGGCGCTGCGTCTGGCATCGCTCGCTCGCGAATCGCTGGTGCGCTCGGGCGTGCAGGATCCGCGGAAAAATGTCGTGATGATCAAGGTCCCGCTCGCGACAGGGCCGGCAGGCCAGGTCGGCAGCGGCGTGGCGAACATCTTCGTCAGCCCGAGCCCGTTCTCCAAGCAAGACCTGGAGGCGATACGCAAGGAGGCCGAGCCTCGCGGTTTCGAGATCGTGGTGAGTCCCGAAGAAGTCCAGGAGCCTGCGTTCGCCACGATCCTCTCCAAGCAGAAGGCGCCCGCGTTCATTGCGAATTTCCCCCTGGATCTCTCGGCGCCGACCGACGATCGGCCCTTCTTTTTCCATATGCTGCGCTTGACCGACGCTCACGACACCCTGGTCACGAGTTTTCTCGATCCGAATCACGGTCAGCTGAAGGCCGTGCGCCTGCTGGTGGTGCTGCTCGGGGTAGTCGGCGCGCTCACGCTGCTGTGCCTCGTAGTTCCGCTCGCGCTCACGACGAACCGGCGTTCGCTGCGCGGCAGCGGCGGTTTGTTGGTTTACTTCTTCGCCATCGGGCTCGGCTTCATGTTCGTGGAGATGGCGTCGATGCAGCGCCTGATGGTCATGCTCGGCCATCCCACGTATGCGCTCTCGGTCGTGCTGTTCACGATTCTGCTCGGCACCGGGGTGGGCAGCTTGCTCAGTCCCATGGTCGTGCGTGAAGGTCGACTTTCGCCCCTTGCGGCACTGGGCCTGCTCGTCGTGGTGCTGATCTTGACGGGACTCGCCATCCCGAGCTTTGCCGAAGCGCTCGCGGGCGCGACGACGCCGGTCCGCATCCTCTCCAGCTCCGTGCTGCTGTTCGCGCTCGGCTTGCTCCTCGGAATGCCGTTTCCACTCGGCATGCGCGCTGCAGAAAAGCGCGCTCCGGGGCTCATGCCCTGGCTCTGGGGTCTGAACGGCGCTGCCTCCGTGCTCTGTACCGTAGCGGCTGCTGCGATCGCGCTCAGCGCCGGAATCAGCGCCGCGTTCTGGTGTGGCGTGGCGGTGTACGTCGTCGCTCTCGGCAGCTTGGCGTGGGAAATGCGAGCCGTGCGAAGCGTCGAACAGGACGCTCGGATTTCCCCGGAAGCGGATGCGGCTTCGGCACTGGAATCGCAAAGTCCCGCGTGAACGTCGATTCTAGAGGTGCGGGGCTGTCGCATCTTTTTGTGGCGCGGCCGCAATGTTCCGTGGCCGCGCGCGACCCGACCTGCAGCGCAGTTTCTGTGAGAAACTGAGCTGCTCGGAGGTGTGAACGCGCG
>DATHEN010001277.1:0-13066 GCA_035318565.1 Polyangiaceae bacterium | reverse complement strand
GCTTTACCGATTCGCTCTATCCAGAGGCGACCACCGTGCCGCGCTACATCGGCGAGGTGGCCCTGTCGCGGCGACATCGATATCACTTTCGGCTCTACCTTGTCCGCGCCTACAGGACTCGTGTCGGGCGACCACCTCGCCGTCGGCCCAAGCGACCCAACACCACCGTTAAGTAGTTGTTTATCAACGATCGGGTAGCAGGACACGCCAGCTACAACGTCAGATTCAAAGCCGCCAACAGCGTCCGCCCATTCTGCGGCACTCGCGTCATCCGAAACTCCGCACTAACCGGCGCGCTATGACGGAAATCCGCCAAGTTATAAACGCCCAGATTGTACGTCACTCGATCGTCCAAAATGCGCCCATTGAACACCAAATCCCAAACAACGCTGCCGCTCGTCGTATCCTGCGCCGGCAGCCCGCGCAGCTCATTACGATCATAGCGCTGGCTGCCGTACGTCAGGCGCGTCATCAGCGCCAGTGAGCGGCCGATGATGGGCGCTGCGCCTTTGAGCGAGGCCAGGTGAGCCGGCGAGTTGGGCACGTGTGCGTCGTCGATGAGATCGTCCTCGGCCCCTGGATCGACGTACTCCGAGCTCTGAAGCGCATAATTTCCGGCCAGCATCCAGCCTTCTCGCCACTCGCGCCGTAGCTCGAGCTCGGCGCCCACGGTGAGCACAGGGGTGGGCGAATTGACGAAGAACAAGGGTGCCGTTTCCGTGCCTTCACCGCGTCCGACCACCAGATCGGTGACCGAGTTGACGAACACTGCGCTTACGCCGGTCACGTTGTTGGAGAAGCGGTGTGTGTGCTCGATCTCCGCGGTGAGCACGTGCTCGGGGTCCAGGTCGAGGCTCGTGGTTTGCACCGACGATTGGTAGAAACGCTCGTAGATGCTGGGCGCACGAAACGCCTTACCGGCGATCAGCTTGGTGACGCCGGCTGGATAGGGCCGCACGATCAAGGCCAGGCGCGGATCGATGGACGAGCTCGTGACGTCGCGTTCGCTGAACTCCCACTGGAAGGCGTCGAAGCGCACGCCGGCAGAGACACGCAGCCAGGGTGTGACATCGATGTCTCCGACGGTGTAGACGCCGACCACCCAATACGGGTTGTCATCGCCGGGCAGATAGACGTCGCCTGTCTCGTCCGCTCCGAACATGCTGGCGCGGAAGTGCCTCTGGAGCTCGCCGCCCAGGGTAAGGCGTAAGCCCGGGTTGGGGCTGTACGAGATGCGCTGCTCGAAGCCTATCCAGCGCCCCTGGTACTCTTCTTCGACGAGGCCGCCGTCTTCCTCTGCGTAGGGCGCGGTGGACTCGAACGTGTAGAGGTTGGCGTGAGCGCGGCTGAATACCTCGATGCCGCCAGCGAGCTTCGGTTCGAAGCGGAGCTCGAGGAACGCGCGCGTGTCCTTGAATACGTTGCGCGGGTCGCCGAAGAGCACGTCGTACTCGCCGGTGGGGAGCTCTTTCTCGCGCCGGTGCCAGAACCACTGCAGCGTGAGATCACGCCACCACACGCGGCCTTGCACGGTGCCACCCTTGACGCCATCGATGCCGCGGGCGTTACCGGCCAGGCCCGACTCGTCATCCCGGTATTCCGGGAAGTAGAAGTCGCGGCCAAATCCCTGGAAAACGGAGGCGCTCGTCCAGACCTGACCCTCGCCGAAGTTCCAGTACCCGAAGGCGCGCCCGCGGGTCACGCCGTGTTCGTGCGAGGCTGCACCGAACTCGGCTCGCGTGGGTTCGCCCTTGTCGTGGGTAACGAGGTTGATCACGCCGAAGAACGCGCCGGTACCGTAGACGACCGAGCCCGGACCGCGCACGATCTCGATGCGCTCCACATCATCCAGATCCGAGCGGCCCTCCAGGCCGGGGAAGGATTGTCCGAGCAGGTTCTCGTTGTACGGATGGCCATCGTACAGGATCAGGATCTTGTTGCCGTAGTCGCCGGGACGCGAAAAACCACGTATTCCGATGGTCGTGTAGCTGCGGTCGTCGGTCAGGTAGAGGCCGCGCACGCCGCGCACGGCTTCGGCGATGGTTTGATAGCCCATCGCGCGCAGCTCTTCGCGCGATAGGATCGTCACTGACGACGGCGCTTCCTCCACTCGCTCCGACGTGCGCGAAGCCGCGGTTACCTGCTCGCCACGAGCGAGCTCTGCTTCGAAGCGTGTCTGCACGCCTTCGGCGATCACGACCGAGCGCTCGATCGCTTTGAAGCCGGAGAGGCTCACGCGCACCCGGTGCGGACCCACGGGCACGTTGACGACGGCAGGAGAAAAGCCCACCGAGCGGCCATCCACCTCGATCAAAGCGTCGCGCAAGTCCGTGGCGACTACCAGCGAGCCCATCTTCGACTCGAGCTCCGCGCGCACCTGCACGGTCGCGCGCTCGCGCACGTCGACGGGAATTTCCCTGGTTTTCTTGCCGGGTGCCGAGACGTACAGATGCTGCAAACCAGGGCGCAGAGGGATGGTCGCCGGCACACGCCCGACCACGGCGCCTTCTTCATTGCCGATGCGGATGGCGGCGCTGGGCGTACCCTGCACGCTGACCTGTCCCAAAATCGACTTCAGCGCGATCGCGAGCTTCTTGTGTTCGCCGGCGCCAACGGTGACCGGACCCGCACTCGCCGGCTCGTAACCGTCCAGCTCGATCAGGACCTTGTACTGGCCGGGTGCGAGGCCCAAGCTGAGCGGCGCTTCGCCGCGCGGACCGAGATCCTTACGATCGACGTAGAGCGTGGCGCCCGGGGGTTCGCTGGTCACTTCGATGACGCCGACGAAGGGCGCAATCCGTCCGAGCGCCTCGTTGACCTTGGTGCTGAAAGCGGGGTCCTCGGCCGGCTCGAGTGCACGACTGTAGTTGCGCCAGGCATTGGGATACTGCGCAAGGTGCTCGTAGCAGCGTGCGATGTTGAACGTCACGTTGCGATTCTTCACGAGCCCGTTCGAACGTAAGAAGTGCTCCAGCGCGGCGCGGTAGTCACCGCGTGTGTAGGCCTCCGTACCGAGCTGAAATTGCAAATCGGCCTCGTCCGCCAAATCGTCTGCCCAGGCAGGCGCCGGGACGCAGAAGAGGAGCGCGAACAGCCAGAAGACGCACACACCACGCACGATCCGAACCATCATCGAACTCGCAACTCCCCGTTTCGGTCACACGTATGAGGCAGCCCTAGTAGGTGTAGCCGCTCAATAGACGTGAACTCAACGAGAAAGCTCGATGTCGAGCTCGCGGGACGGGGCTACGGGTACGGGCTTCGATACGGGCTGCTGTTCTGCGTTCGGAGCGGGCAACGCTCGTGCGACGCGCGCGGTCTTCCGGTTCTTCCGCGCTCGCGCCTTGCTGGCGCTCGGCTCGGGTTCCGCAGTACTCGTGGCCTCTACCCTTGCAGAAGCGGCAGGCGGCTCGCTCGCCACGGGCGGAGCGCTCGGAAGCGACGCTTTGGGCGTGTTCACCGGCTCGAATTTCTGCGGCGCTACCGGCTGCTCGGCAGCTTGCGGCGCAGGCGCAGGCGCAGGCGCGCGCGAGCGCGTCAGTGCGAATAGAGACAGCGCCGCCACGATCACGGCCGCCAGGACCGCCACCCGCTTGAGCCCGCGCTTCGCGGGAGCGGGAGCGACTTTGGACGGCAGCTGCACGCCGGCCTCCGTGCGCAACGACGTGCTCGGACCCGGGACGTTGACCGGTCGCTGCATCACGCTCGAGGCCTGGAGCAGCGTCGGTGAATCCGAGAACAACGGCGTGCCGTCACGCGGCGTCGGGACCGGCGGGATGGACACCGGCGCCATCTGCGTGAGTCCAGCGGCGCGCAGCGTGCCGATGATGCGATCGACCTGCGCGTGGTGGTGCGGATGCGCGAACGGCAGCAGCGCCGAGGCGAGCTCGGCCATGCTCGGGAAGCGGTGCCCCGGGTCCTTCTCCAAACAACGCAGCACGATGCGCGACAGCTCGTGCGGCACGTCCAGAGTGTAGAGCGAAGGCGAGGCCGGCGTGGCCTCCAGGATCGAGGCGCACACCTCCGCGACGGTGGTGCCTCCGAACGGAGGAAAGCCGGTGAGGAGCTCGTAGAACACCGCGCCGAGCGACCAGATGTCCGTACGGTGATCGAGCGTACGCTGCACCCGCGCTTGCTCGGGCGACATGTACAGCGGCGTTCCCACGAGCTCTTCGGAGTCGTGTGAAGGCTCGGTACTGCCGGAGGTGAGCAGTTGTTTGGAGATGCCGAAGTCCAGAAGCTTGACGACGCCCCGCCCGTCTTTGCGCCGAACGATGAACAAGTTCTCGGGCTTCACGTCGAGGTGCACGATACCGAGCGCGTGCGCTTCCGCGAGCCCTTCGCAAGCTTCGATCATCCAGCCGACGCATTCGCGCAGGTTGATCGTGTCGCGGCGATCCGCGAGCTTGCCCATGTCCTCGCCCTGCAAGAGCTCCATGACCATGTACGGGCTGCCGGCCGGCAGCCGGCCCACGTCGTACACGCGCGCGACGTGTGGATTCTTGATCTTCACCGAGGCGCGCGCTTCGCGGCTGAAGCGATCCGCGACGCTCGGATTGTCCACCCATTCCGGACTCAGACACTTGAGCGCGACGGTCTCGTCGAGCGCGACGTGACACGCGCGCACGACGCAACTCATGCCACCAACACCAACCAACTCCTCGATGCGAAACTTCCCGTCGACGAAGTCTCCGACGCTCAGCCCGAGCGCAGAGAGCTTCGACTGGGCGGGTTCGACGATGGGCAAGGCGGAAGCGGAAGCACTCATGTCGAACTACTGGTTTTAGAAGAGTACGCTGGCGGGTACGTCGATGCCACGCTCGCGACGCAGGTTTCTCAAAAGACGGATGACACGTATTCGAAGTGACTCTCGTGTCGCACATCGAGACAGAGCAACGTTCAACGTACGAGTCTTTCGCACTGGCTGCCGTGTAGCCAGCGCCGCTCGCGCGCGTGTCAGACCGGACACGTAGCCGAGGTCGTTCGGTCAGCGTGCGAGCGGCGGCGGAGCACGCCCGCCGCAGCACGAATCAGCCTCAATTCCGCGGTTTAGTCACAGGCGCCGCCGCCGCGGAGCGAGGCGCGCACACACATTGCAGTCGTCGCACCGACTCCGCCCACAAGCGGATCGTCACCGGGTTCCCCTGCGCACCCGACCTTGGAAGGAGCGTCGATGTTTTCCGCCATTCGTAGCTTGCTGGCCGTTTCTCTTGCCCTGGTCTTTCTGGCACTCGCGTCCGCGGCGCGCGCCGGCGAAGGCGACGCGCAGCGCGCTCAAAAGACGCTCTCGCCGTACTTCGTCCTCGAGAACGCCGACCCGAAGCTCGACCAACTCCCGCTCGAAGGCACGCACGTGGTGCTCAGCGTCGCCGGTTCGATCGCCGACGTGACCGTGAAGCAGACGTACAAGAACACGGGCAGGCGGCCGATCAACGCAAAATACGTGTTCCCTGCCTCCACGCGCGCCGCAGTCCACGGCATGCGCATGAAGATCCGCGAGCAGGTGATCGAGGCGGTGATCCAGGAGCGCGCGCAAGCGAGCCGCACCTTCGAACAGGCGAAAAGCGCAGGCAAGAGCGCCACGCTCCTCGAACAAGAGCGACCGAACGTGTTCACCATGAGCGTCGCCAACGTGATGCCCGGCGATCGCGTCGAGGTGACGCTGCGTTACACCGAGCTCGTCGTGCCAACCGAAGGCGTTTACGAGGTCGTCTACCCGACCGTCGTCGGCCCGCGCTATTCGAACCAGCCCGCTGCGTCGGCGCCAGCGACCGATCGCTGGGTGCAGAGTCCGTACACGCCGCAGGGTAAGCTGCCCGCGAGCACGTTCACGCTCGAAGGCTCACTGTCCACGGGCTTTGCAACGCAGGCTATCGAAAGCCCGTCGCATCCGCTCAAGCCCAGCTGGGACAATCCGAAGCTGGTTCGCTTCACGCTCGACGCCGCCGAAAAGTTCGGTGGCAATCGCGACTTCGTGCTGCGCTACCGGCTCGCCGGCGACAAGATCGAATCCGGCTTGTCGCTCTACGAAGCCAACGGAGAAAAGTTCTTCCTCTTGCAGGTGGAGCCGCCCAAGCGCGTCACCATCGAACAAATCCCCCCGCGCGAGTACGTGTTCGTGGTCGACGTCTCCGGCAGCATGGGCGGCTTTCCGCTCGAGACCGCCAAAACCTTGCTGCGTGATCTCGTGGGGCGCCTGCGCCCGAGCGACAAGTTCAACGTGCTCTTGTTCGAGGGCGATTCCCAGCTCCTGGCGCCACGCTCACTCGCGACTTCGCCCGTCAACATCCGGCGTGCGGTCGAGTTCATGGACTCGCAGAGCGGCGGAGGCGGCACGGAAATGCTGCGCGCATTGCAGCGCGCCCTGACGCTTTCGCCGGAGCCGGGGCTCTCGCGCAGCTTCGTGGTGCTCACGGACGGCTACATCTCCGCGGACAAGCAGGCCATGGACTACGTTCGCGCCAACCTCGGACGAGCCAATGTGTTCGCCTTCGGCATCGGCAGCAGCGTCAATCACTACCTCATCGAGGGGCTGGCCAAGGCGGGTCAGGGAGAGCCGTTCGTGGTCCTGGACGCGGACTCCGCGCCGGCCGTCGCCGAGCGCTTTCGCAAATACGTGGTCGCGCCCGTGTTGACGAACGTGCGCGTGAGCTACACGGGCTTCGATGCCTTCGACGTCGAACCGCCCGCGGTTCCGGACGTGCTCGCCGAGCGCCCCGTGATCGTCTACGGCAAGTGGCGCGGCACGCGCGCCGGCAAAATCACGGTCAGCGGCGTGGGCGGCCAAGGCCGCTACACGCAAACCTTCGACGTGAGCGCCACCCCCTCGCGCCAGGAAAACGTCGCACTTCGCTACTTGTGGGCCAGAAATCGCATCGCCACGCTGGCTGACTTCGGCTTTCAGGAGATCGACGAGGCGGCCAAGAAGGAAGTGACGGCGCTCGGTCTGCGTTACAACTTGCTCACGCAGTTCACGTCCTTCGTCGCGGTAGCCAAGACGGTCCGCAACACGGGCGCGCCCGCCACGGACGTGAAGCAGCCGCTACCGTTGCCGCAAGGCGTATCGAACAGCGCCGTCGGCGGTGGGGTGCAGTCCGCGTCCGAGCCCGAGCTGTTCGTGCTGCTGTTCGCGCTGGCGCTGGCCGGGCTGTGGATGTTCTACCGTCAGCCTCGCCGAGCCTTCGGATGAGCGCATCCGCTCGAGTGAGCGGAACGGCCGAGCGGCGCCTTGCCACCTTCGCGGTGAGCAATCTGGCGCCGCTCGGAGCCGTGTTGGCCGTCGCGTACGCGCTGAAACGCTTCTATGCTTCGGCCAGCGCGAGTGAGCTCGATTGGCTGCTCGCCCCCACCACGTGGATCGTGGCGCGCTTGTCCGGTCACGCTTTCGTCGAAGAGCGCGGCGCGGGCTATCTGAGTCGCGAGCTCGGCGTGCTGATCGCGCCGTCGTGCGCGGGCGCCAACTACCTGATCGTCGCGTTCGTGCTGCTCGCGGCGGGCTTTTTGACGCGCCTGCCCGGTGCGAAATCGAAATGGGGCTGGCTCGCGCTGAGCGCGCTGTTCGCCTACGCCGCCACGCTGGCCGTGAACGCGACTCGGATTTTGCTCACGCTGGCCATGAAGTCACAGACGCTGCCCAGGTTCGGACTTTCGTTCGAGCAGGCTCACCGAGTGGAGGGCGTGGTGGTGTACCTGAGCTCGCTGTGGCTGCTGTACTTCGCAGCAGAGGCGGTGCTTGCGTCGTCATTCAGTCGGCCGCGGCGCCTGTGGACGTGGATCGCCCTACCCTGGCTCGCGTATCTGGGCATCACGCTGGTCGTTCCGTTGCTGAACGGCGCAGCTCGGAACGCCGACTTCGTGAAGCACGCCCTGACGGTGCTCCTGGTTTCGAGTGTGGCAGCGGCGCTGCTCGCTTTCGTGTGTTCCAGCCTGCGCGCGCGCCGGGCGGGCCGATTTACGCATACGCGAGCGGCTCGCTTCCGACTAAGCTCGCGCCTGTCATGACGCGTTCGAAAACGGCTGCTTTTCTGATTTCTTTGGCGCTTCTTCCCGGTTGTGGAGACGACAGCGAGGGCTCGGACCCGGTCAACTGCGCGCCCGTCGGGAGCATCGCAAAAGCCGTGGAAGTATACGGCAACGCCTGGAACGAACCGGACGAAACGAAGCGCAATTGCCTGCTCGCACGCTCGGTGAGCCCGCTCCTGGTTTACGTCGATCCCACCACCGATACGACGACCGCGCCTGCTCTCTCGGCAGCGATCGGCGAGTTTCACCGAAGCTCGCCGGGATTTTCCATCGCGCAACTGAGCGGCCTGCAAGTGCGTGAACGAGAGTTGCGCTTCGCCTGGGATTTCCGCACTCGGGACCCCCAAACCCAAGTCGAGCAAAGCGCGGTCAAAGGCGTGGACTACATCGAAGTGGGGGAAGACAACCGACTCACGAACATTCGCGGCTATTGGGAGCCGCTGCCGACCACGCCGCCCGAAGGCAGCTTGGCGGACTATGTGGAAGCGTGGACGCTCGCCGATGCAGCCGCGCGCGACGCGAAACTCGGCACGGCTCTCGCCGACAGCGTGCGCTTCACCGCCGATGGCGTCGACGCAGACGGCCGTCAGGAGATAGCCGCTGCCATCGGCGAGCTCGCGGCTACCAGCGTGCAAGTGCTGGGCGTGCAGCGTTACCCAAAGTTTGCGCGCGTTGTCCTGGAGCTCGAAAGTGCGGGCGGCAGCGAGCAGGTGACCGACTATTTGTACCTGGACGGCGCCGGCCGCATCACGCGCGCGGCGCGTTTCGAAGGCGACCTGCCGCCGCGGGCTGACTAAAGGCTCAAGCGCTTTGAGCGAGCCGTCGCGGACAGCGTCAGCGTCCACGACTGAGTCACGGCGCGAAGGTCCTTGCTGGCCGCGGGGGGTCGCGCTGTCTGGACGATCGCGCATGAAATGCTGGTTTTCCATCATCGATCGTCTGGAATGAGCAACCCCCCGGGCGGGCAACCGGCGCTGCCTCAGCGGTCCAGCCTTCGATACATCATCCCGCATGCGGCACGACAGCACGTTTTCACGCAACTCTCGCAGCACACGCGACTTGTAATGAAAATGGTCAGCGCGTCCACGACCACGTAACCCAATCCAGGTCTGGGTGGGCACGCTGGGCACGCTCGAGGTCTCGCGTTGCGCAGCGCACGGAGTATCCGGCTACGACCGGACGCGGGTGAAGATACGAGCCGACGAAGCCCTAAGACCCGCCCGAGACCGTGCAAGAAGGACGCGCGATTCGGTACAGAACGTGGCGTCGCAGAGGGTGCTCGAGCGGTAGCCCAGGGTAGTCGAAGTCGTCCGCGGGATTTCGCGACATGCCGAGCCGCTGCATCACGTTGCGGGAGCGCTGGTTCGCCGGCACCGTGTACGCCACGATTTCCTCGAGCTTCAAGGAATCGAACCCGAAACGGAGCGCCGCACGCGCCGCTTCACTGGCGTAACCGAAGCCCCAGTGCGCAGCCGCGAGGCGCCAGCCTACCTCGACGCACGGCGTGAAATGCGCCTGAACGCCCGGAACAGCGAGTCCCACGAAGCCGGCAAACGGCGTGACCCCCGGAATCTCCACGGCCCAAAATCCGAAGCCGTGCTCGTCGAAGTGCGCCTCGTTGCGCACCAGGGCGGCGTCGCTCTCCTGCCGAGTCCACGCGGGCAGGTACTCGGTCACGCGCGGGTCCGCGTTCAGTGCCGCGAAGGGTTCGCTGTCTTCTGCGCGCCAGCGGCGCAGGCGCAAGCGCTCGGTTTGCAATTCCACGCGCCAGAGTTTACCCCAGCGCTAACGGGCTCGGGGCTTGGAACGTTGCGGGGCGCTCTCGCTCTGCAAAACGAAATCCCGAAACGCGCTGACGCGGCGGGGCAAATAGCGGTTCGCGGGGTAGACGAGGTGTACCGGTTCGCCCGGAAGCGCGTAGCGCGGCAAGACGCGCTCGAGAAGTTTCCCCGCGCCACGCTCGGCAATGAACGACGGCAAGAGCCCAATGCCCGCGCCCGACAGCACGACCTGCAGCGCGAAGCTGAAGTCATCCGTGTTGACGGCGCCTTGCACCGACACGCTCTCCTCCCCGGCCGGCCCGTGCAGGGTCCACACTTCCTGCGCGCGCCGAGCGCGGAACAGCACGCAGCGATGCTTTGCCAGATCCGCGATCTGGCGTGGACGACCGGCTTGCTCGAGGTACGCCGGCGCGGCATACAGCGCGAACGGAGCGGGTCCTATCTTCTTCGCAATCAGTGATTCGTCACGAATCGGGCCGGCACGCAGCGCCAAGTCGAAGCCTTCCTCGATGAGATCGACCACGCGGCCCGTGAGCACCACGTCGATCATTACGGCCGGGTGCTGCTCCACGAAGCTCGCCACGAGCGGCGCGAGCTGCCACACGCCCATGTCCACGGCCGTGGTGATGCGGATGGGACCGCGGATCTGTGCTTCGAGATCGACCACGGCTTCGCGCGCTTCCACGAGCAGGGACATGCCGCGCGACGCGCGCGCGTAGAAAGCGACTCCCGCCTCGGTGGGCGCGACACTGCGTGACGAGCGCCGGAGCAGGCGCGCCTGAAGCTCCTGCTCGAGCAGCGCCACGGCACGGCTCACGGAGGACTTCGGCAGCGAGAGCGCCCTCGCCGCCGCGGTGAATCCGCCTTCATCCACGACCTTGAGGAACACCGCGATTCTATTGAGATCCGGGCTTGTCATCGTTCGTCTTTTGCGAACGATGCGTTCGCATTTGTTAGCCTAGTCCTAACAGAGCGAACGATCCAGATTGAGGTCATCAACAACGAAGGAGTTCTCGAATGACCGTATCTGCATCCCCCGTAGCCGCCCCCCGAACGGCTGCTCAGCCCGCCCGCTGGACCATCGACGCCGCGCACTCGAGCGTGGGCTTCAGCGTACGCCACATGATGATCAGCAACGTGCGCGGCGAGTTCACGAGCTTCTCGGGCCAGGTCGTCTACGACCCCCGCTCGCCCGAATCGGCGCGAGTCAGCGCCAGCATCGACGTGACATCGCTCTCCACCCGCGATGCCAAACGCGACGAGCATCTGCGTAGCGCGGACTTTTTCAATGCCGATCGCTACCCGATCCTGACCTTCGAGTCCCGCAGCGTCGTGCCCGACGGCAGCGATCGCCTGAAGGTAGTGGGTGACCTGACGATCGCCGGCACCACACGCGAGGTGGTCCTGGAAGCGCGCGACATCACGAAACCTCAGGTAGACCCGTGGGGCAAGCGCCGCATCGGCGCCTCCGCGCGGACCAAGCTGCGTCGCTCCGAGTTCGGCATGCAGTGGAACGCAGCGCTGGAAGCGGGCGGTGTACTGGTCGGCGACGAAGTGACCATCGATATCGACGTGTCTCTCGTCAGCGCCGACGCTTGAGTCGGAACACGGGGCAAGGCTGATGCTATCGTGTAGAGCACGATGGCCATCAGCCGTACTGCTCAATACGTGGCGCTATATCGCGCGCTCGAAAGCTGCGAGCCACGCCGCGCGCCCTTGTTCCGCGATCCGTTCGCGCCAGGTTTTCTATCACCGCAGTTGGCCTGGGTCGTGCGCTTGGCGCGCAGAGCATCCCTGCGCCGCGTGCTCGAAGGTTACGCAGACTTCCGGGCACCCGGCGCGCGTTCTTCGGCCATCGCGCGCACTCGCTTCATCGACGACGTGGTGCGCCGTGAGATCGCGGCAGGCAGCCGCCAGCTAGTGATTTTCGGAGCTGGCTTCGACTGCCGCGCTCATCGACTCCCCGAGCTGCGCGGTGTGCGCGTGTTCGAGGTGGATCGTCCGGACACGCAGCGGCAGAAGCGCGAAATCCTCGAGCAAACCGCCGACGCCCAGCGCAGCCCCGACGTGACCTACGTTCCTCTGGATCTGTTGCGCGAGGACATCGCTTCAGCGCTCGGGCGAGCCGGCTGGGCACCCGCTGCGCGCTGCACGTTCCTGTGCGAGGGTCTATCGAACTACCTGTCGGAAGCCTCCGTGAAGAAACTGCTGCGCTGCGTCGGCAGTTCCGCGCCCGAAAGTGTGCTGGCGTTCAGTTACGTTCACTCCGGCGTGCTCGACGGAAGCACGCGCTTCGCCGGTGACGACACGGTGCTCAGGAACGTGCGCCGGCTCGGAGAGCCGTGGTCGTTCGGCCTCGACCCGCGCGAGCTCGAGCCGTACTTCGCCGACTTCGGCTTGAACGTCGAAGAAGACGTTGGAGCGGACGAGTACCGGCGCCGCTACCTGGATCAGAAGCGCACGCATTGGGGCGGTTACACGTTCTATCGGCTGGTGATCGCGCGGGTTCGCGGAAGCACATGACCGAGCCCATTTCCAGCACCGTCACAGGGTGCTGAAGCAGCACTTCGGCAGCGTGGAGTGAGTCTGCTCGCGACGCAGTGGCGAAATGTGATGCCCCGCGAAACGCTGCCGGAAATCTACCGCTGCCCGCGGAGCGCCCGATGCTGCGCGCCGCACAACGCCTTTGGGGAAGCCCATTTGATTTCCGAAGTTAATGCCTGAACTTAGAAATTCAAAATAGAAGGCGCTCCCGGCGCTGCACTCCCGGCACGCGCCATCGCCTAAACCATCGCCGTCAGCCGTCCGGCAATGATTCGCCTCGCCTCGCCGATGATCCGCTCGATCAACTCGCTCACGCTCGGCACGTCGTAAATCAAACCGGCCACCATGCCGGCGGACCAGATGCCGTGCTCGAGCTCGCCCTGCTCGAGCACTACACGGCCCTTCGCGCCGGACACGTAGGGCGCCAGATCCTCGATGGTGGCTCCCGCGCGGCTCTCGATCTCCACGACTCGATCGGCGACGCTGTTCTTGAAGATGCGCGCAGTGTTCCTGAGCGTGCGGAATATCAGCGCCGTTTGGCGTTCGTCGGCCGCCACCAGTGCTTGCTTGACCCTGTCGTGCACCGGCGCTTCACGCGTGGCCAGAAAGCGCGTCCCCATGTTGATACCGTCCGCACCGAGCGCGAGCGCGGCTACCAGACCACGGCCGTCGCCAAAGCCTCCCGAGGCGAGCATCGGAATGCGCACTTTGTCCGCCGC
>DATHEN010001276.1:0-4248 GCA_035318565.1 Polyangiaceae bacterium | reverse complement strand
CCCGGCAGCACGCCGGTGTTCATCAATCCGGCTTCGGATCTGGCCGCACGCCACTGGGATCGCCTGGCAGTATCGCGCTGGGATTCGGCTCATTACATAGGTCTCGCGCTGCGCGGCTATTCGCAATGCCCCGAAGGCAGTCTACTCGGCAAGCGTCTGCAGCCGATCTTGTACAACTGCGATCTCAGCTTCTATCCGGGCTACGCAGCGCTCGGTTGGCTCTTCAGTTTCGGCGCTGCGCTGCCCATCGACTACGTGCTCTGGGGGCTCTCGCTGTTTGCGGGGTTCTGCTTTCTGTTTTTGTGGACCGGGCCGGCTCTGGTGAAGAACCTGGGCCTTCGGACTACGTGGATCTCGTTTCTGATCTTCAATTGTTTTCCGACCGCCTTTTCGCTGGTCACTATTCAGACCGAGTCGTGCACGCTCGCTTTCGCGCTCGGGTCCTTTGCGGCCCTTCACCGTCGCCATTGGATTCTGGGCGCGTTGCTCGCCGGAGGCGCGTCGGGCATGCGCGTCACGGGCGCCGCAGCCGGCGCTGCCTTCGCGCTGGCCGTCCTGGTGCTCTCTTATCGGGAGCGGCCGCGCGGCGCCTGGCAAATCACGAGCCGCCTGCTCGCGCTCCCGCTCGCCGTTTGGGGGCTCCTGGCGATGATGGGCTATCACTACGTCCGCTTCGGAGACCCGCTGCTCTACGTGCATTCGCACTCGGAGGCGTACGGACACGGGCCGTCGATCCTGTCACTGCTTTTTCCGAAGCCAGAGTGGCTCCTGCGCTCCATCGATCACCCGCTCCACGAAGGAGTGATCCTGCTGCTGGTGAGCTTGTGGTTCATCCTCGGTCACAGGCGTGCGTTGTCCGGGTTCGCTTTCCACGAGCAAGTGTTCTGGTACACGCTCACCGCCTCGGGCATGGGCGTGGCGCTACTCGGATCGGTAGAGTTGGCGTTCGCGGGTATGAACCGCTACGCGCTGCTGGCGTTCCCGATCTTCTTCTCGATTGCGGCGGTACTGCGCACCAAGCCGCTGGCGCTCGCGGTTTGGCTGCTGGCATCGAGCTGGCACTACTGGCAGGTCGATATGTGCGATTTCGTCGGCAATGTCGGCGACCACCGCTTGCCGTACTGCAATGTCCCGCAGTGGCAGACGAGGCATTGGTAGCGGAGGCATGAAGGCAAGGCTCAGCACGTCGGGTCGGCTCGTCATCTGGGCCGATCGAACGCTCGACACCGTGACGTTGGCGTTGATGGTCGGCGTGATCGCGGCCGTCTGCTCGCCGATGTTCCAAGATCTCACGACTTACGGCGGGCACGACTGGGACGTGAGTGAGGCGTTTCGATACCTCGTCGTCAAGAGCATCAAGACGTATCATCAGTTCCCGTTCTGGAACCCGTACGTGGGTGGGGGGTATACGTCCTGGGGCTACGTCGAGAGCTCCACGATCGTCGTATCGCCATTCTTACCCCTGTACCTGCTGCTCGAGCTGCGCACGGCGGTGCGCATCGAGGTCGTGCTGTGCGCCCTCTTTTCACTCGCGGGCACGTGGCTCTTGGCCGGGCGTTTCACGCGCAGTGCTCCCGCGCGTGCCCTGGCGTGCACCGTCTTCGTGGTGAACGGGCGCTGGGCTCTGCAAGCCGCCATGGGACACAGCTGGCACCTGTACTTCGCCTGGATGCCCTGGGCATTGTACGCGCTCGATCGCGCTCCCGGCTTCGCATTGCACGAGCCCGGACGTTACCGGTGGGCGTGCATCGCCGGTGGTTTCATCGCGCTCATGATCTACAGCGGCGCGCACTATCCGCTCGTCTATTCGCTGTGTTTGATCGGCCTGTATGCGCTGGCCCTGACGCTCTACTCGCGCAGCGTCATGCCCTTGCTCAGCGCGTCCCTGAGCGGTCTCGTGGGTTTTGGGCTGGCGGCTCCAAAGCTCTTGGCCGTGCTCGACGTGGTTTCCAAATCTCCGCGTCTGATCGAATCCAACGAGTACATGGATCTCGGCGTCTTCTTGCACACGTTGATCGCGCCCAGCCAACAGGCTGAAAGTGGGTACGTGCGCGTGTCGCAATGGGGCTGGCACGAGTGGGGCTCGTACATCGGTTGGGGGTCGTTGCTCTTCCTGGCGATCGGCGTGGCGTGCGCACGCGACGTCCGATTGCGCCTGTGGCGCTGGATCGCGTTCGTGCTGTTGTTGCTGGCGTTCGGCAACTTCCACGAGCACTCGCCCTGGCACTACATGCACAAGCTGCCCATCTTCAGCTCCCTGCACGTGCCTTCGCGCTGGCTCTACCCTGCGCTGCTGCTGTGTGGATTGATGGCAGCCGGAACCTTTGGTCGTTGGGTGCGACCCGCGGGTTCACCACGGTATGCGCTCGAGCTTTTGTTGCTGGCAGCGGTGGCCTACTGCGCGGTCGACATCGGCCGAGTCTCGAACGCCCTGATGCAGAACTCGTTCTGGATGCGTTTGCACCCCGGCGTCCGCGAGGAACAACGAGTATTTCGCCAAGAAATGCTGCCCCCACCGGGTATCGACTACATGAGGCGCGACTGGGGCATCCCGGGCTTGCCGTCGGTCATCGCCAACGTCGGCATCGTAGAGAACACTACGGTAGGACCCGTCAGCGTGTACTCGCGCGACGCCAGCGGCAAAGTCCCGGGTCTCGGCGCAATCCCGCGGGGCTACCCGGGCTACCAAGGGGAAGTGTTCCTGAAGAGCGGCACGGGCAAATCCGAGTACGTGCGCTGGTCGCCCAACGAGCTGACGGTGCGGGTTCAAGGAGCAAAAGCCGGAGACGTACTGATCATCAATCAGAACTTCGATCCAGGCTGGCGTGCCAACGGCCGCGGCACGCACCCCGAAGGAGATCGCATCGCCGTGGCGCTGCTCGCCGCTGAGCAAAGCGTCACGTTCCGCTATGTGCCGCGCACTTGGTATCCAGGTCTCGCGGTCTGTCTGGGAACGATCGCGGCGATGAGCTTCGCCTATCGCCTGCGTAAAAAGCGCACGTTCACGAAGAGCGGGCCGGCGTCACCCGCACCAAGAACTGAAACTCCGAACGAGCGATCCAGCGAAACGGCAGATTGTTGATTTGCATCGGCCAGATCAGGTGTTCGATCTGCCCGCCCGCCTCGTGCACCATGCGCACCCACTCGTCGGGCTCGAAGTAGGTACCAGGTACGGCGACGGAGTCGCGGAAATTAGGCAGATCCATCAGGTACAAAATCTTGCGGCTCACCGGGCCGAACGCAAAGTGATCCTTGATGACCACTCGCTGCTTCGCGACGCGAAGCGCCTCTCTCAGCACGGCTGCTGGATCGGTGCAGTGGTGCAGCACGTCCACCACCGTGACGGCGTCGAACGAGCGATCCGCGTGCGGAATACGCAGTCCGTCATACATCTGCACGGGAATGAGCGGCGCCGGGCGCGGCACCACGTCAATGCCCTCGACACGCTGGGCCCCCACGGCCTTGCCGACGGCGCGAGCGATGTTGCCGTCCCCGCAGCCGACGTCGAGCAACGACTCCACGTCGCCGACTTGCGACGCCAGCGCGCGCTCGAGCCGCTCGGCACGCGGCAGCGTGACGGCGCGGTAGTGGTAGTCGAATAGGGCTTTTCTCAGGGCGGAAGTCAACACAGCGCGACGTTTACGACACCGCTCAGCCCAGCGCAATGGTCGCACGGACCCACTCTGCTCAGCTCACGGCCTCAAGCGTGCGGCGGTGATGATCTGAAAACCGAGGAGCTCCGGCCAAAGCCGGCAAGTCGCCGATTCGACGGGCTCTATCCAGCGAGAATAGAAGCCGTAACTCGCAGAATCCGTGAGGGCGAGGTGGTCACCCGACTCGAGCTTGTTACTGAACAGCCGCCGCAACACCGGCGCCGCAGACTGCGCCAGGGACGGCGAACAGATGTCCTCGAGCACTTCGAAACCACAATGCTCCAGGACGCGCTGAACGGAGCTGCGCGTGAAGAAGCGCAGGTGCGTGCGATCGTACAGGCCTGACCAGCTGTACTCGAAACGCCCGAGCAGCGTGCGCACCCGATTGTACCAGACCGCGTAGTTCGGCACCGAAACGATCCAGACGGCGCTGCGCACGCTGGGCAGCGCGCAAAGTTTCGTCAGAAAACCCAAGGGATCAGCGGTGTGCTCGAGCACGTCCGAGAGGATCAGCGCGTCGAACGGCTCACTCTTGGCCCCGGCCGTCCACGTCTCCGTAGTTCCGCAAAACACCGTGTCGCACGCTTGCTCGGCC
>DATHEN010001275.1:0-4661 GCA_035318565.1 Polyangiaceae bacterium | reverse complement strand
CGCCTGGAACGCGAGCGGTAGCCTGTTGGCCGCGGCGATGGCCTGGTCGAGATCGGTGAAACGGTACAAGCACGTGACGGGGCCGAAGACTTCCTCCCGTGAGACCTTCGCGTCCGGAGCCGGCTCGAGCAGCACCGTGGGCTGATACGTGGTCTCGCTCGCGGCGTGACCGCCGACGGTGACGCGCGCGCCGGTGCGCGTTGCCTCTTCGACCCAGCTCGCGACGCGCGCCACCTCCTTGGGCAAGATCAACGGACCGACCTCGGTCTCGGGCTTGAGCGGATCACCGACGCGAAGCTCTCCGACTCGCTTCGCCAGCCGATCGGAGAAGGCATCGCAGACGTCGGCATGGACGAAGATGCGCTGCACCGAGACGCACACTTGGCCTGCATGGTAGTAGCCGCCCTTGACGATCGGCTCCACGATCGCGTCGAGGTCGACGTCGCGGTCGACGATCACGGGCGCAGCCCCGCCATGCTCGAGCGCGCAGCGCGTGCCCGGCGCGAGCTTGGTGCGCAGATGCCAGCCGACCTTGGCCGAGCCGATGAAGCTCAGGAACGCGACTCGCGCATCGCTCGCGAGCTTTTCAGCGCCGGCCGTGTCCGGAGGCAGGTAACTCTGGCACCAGGCTTCGGGCAGCCCGGCGGCATGCGCCAGCTTCACGAGCTCGAGACAGCAGAGCGGCGTCGTGCTCGCGGGCTTGACGATCACGGGGCAACCCACGGCGATCGCCGGCGCCACCTGGTGCACGATCAGGTTGAGCGGATGGTTGAAGGCCGAGATCGCGGCGACGATACCGATCGGTTCTCGCACGGTGAACGCCCAGCGCCGGTCGCTCGCCGGGGTCAGGCCCATCGGGATCTCTTGGCCGCCGAAGCTGCGCAGCTCGTCTGCGGCGTTGCGTAGGCCATCGATCGCGCGAGTGACTTCGACCGTGGCATCCGTGTGCGGCTTACCGCCTTCACGCGCGATCAGGTCGCGGAAATCGTCACGCCGTTCCGCGAGCAGCTGCGACATGCGCAGCAAGACCGCCGCGCGCTCGTGCGGCTTTGGCCAGGCATCGCGGTCGGCAAACGCGAGCCGCGCGCGTTCGAGCTTGGCTTCGAGCGCACGCGCGTCGTCGGTCGGGACCTCGGCGAACTTCACCCGATCGAAGGCCTGGAACACCGACAACATCGCAGCCTTGGCGCTCATCGCGGCATCCTCCAGCGTTAGAGCAGTTCCACGGCCATGGCGGTCGCTTCGCCGCCACCGATGCAGAGGCTCGCCACGCCGCGCTGGCCGCCGCGCGCCTGCAACGCGCTCAACAAGGTGACGAGGATGCGTGCACCGCTGGCACCGATCGGATGGCCGAGCGCGCAAGCACCGCCGTTCACGTTCACCTTGTCGGGCGCGAGCTCGAGATCGCGCATGGCGATCATCGCCACCACCGCGAACGCTTCGTTCACCTCCCAGAGGTCCACGTCATCCTTGGACCAGCTGGCCTTCTTTAGAAGCTTGCGGATTGCCGGGACCGGAGCCGTGGTGAACAGTCCCGGTTCATGCGCGTGCGCGGCCTGCGCTACCACGCGCGCGATCGGCTTGAGGCCCAACTTTTCGGCCACGCTCGCTCGCGTCAGCACCAGGGCCGCGGCCCCGTCGGAGATCGACGAAGAGTTCGCCGCCGTGATCGTGCCGTCCTTGGCAAACGCCGGCTTCAGCTGCGGGATCTTGTCGAAGCGGGCCTTTCCCGGCTGCTCGTCTTCCACGACCGTCACGTCGCCTCCGCGACCTTGCACCGCTACGGGCACGATCTCGCGCGCGAAGGCACCGGTCTTGATCGCGGCCTGCGCGCGGGTCAAGGACTGCACCGCGAACGCATCCTGAGCTTCGCGCGTGAACCCATAGGCGCGCGCCGAATCCTCCGCGAACGCGCCCATCAGCTTGCCTTGCGTGTAGGCGTCCTCGAGGCCGTCGAGATACATCGAGTCCTTGACCACGTCGTGCCCGATGCGCGCGCCGCCGCGGTGCTTGGACAAGAGATACGGCGCGTTGGACATGCTCTCCATGCCGCCCGCGATGACGATGTCGGCCGAGCCGGCGGCGAGCGAGTCGCACGCCATCATCACGGCCTGCATGCCCGATCCGCACATCTTGTTGACGGTGGTGGCTTCGACCGACAGCGGAAGCCCCGCGCCCAGCGCCGCTTGCCGTGCCGGCGCCTGACCCAGGCCAGCTGGCAACACGCAGCCCATGTAGATCTTGTCTATCTGGTCTCCCGACACCCCGGCGCGTTCACACGCAGCGCGCACTGCCGCTGCGCCGAGCTCCGTGCTCTTGACCGTGCCAAACGCGCCGGACAGCCCGGCCATGGGTGTGCGCGCGCACGCGAGGATGACGATTGGATCCGTTGACACGATGACCTCCTACAAGGCGCGAGCGATGACCATGCGTTGAATGTCCGACGTGCCTTCGTAGATCTGGCAGACCCGCACGTCGCGATAGATTTTGGCCACTCCGAATTCCTCCAGGTAGCCGTAGCCGCCCAGCGTCTGTATGGCGCCCGAACAAACCGCTTCCGCAGCTTCGGATGCGAACAGCTTGGCCATGGATGCTTCGGTCAGACAAGGCCGACCTGCGTCCTTGCTGGCAGCCGCGTGTAGCACCAGTTGGCGGGCGGCTTCCAGGCGGGTGGCGAGATCGGCCAAACGGAATCCGACCGCCTGATGCTCGATGATCGCTTTGCCCATCGAGCGGCGCTCCTTCGCGTAGGCGACGGCGATGTCCAAGGCGGCTCGCGCCATGCCTATGCACTGCGCCGCGATGCCGATGCGTCCAGCCTCGAGATTGGAGAGCGCGATGCGATAGCCCTGCCCTTCCGCGCCGAGACGCAACGCCTCCTCCAGGAACAGGTCATCGAAGCGGATGGTGCAAGTGTCGGAAGCGGATTGCCCGAGCTTGTGCTCGACCTTGTCCACGATGTAGCCACGCTTGTCCGTGGGGACCAAAAACGCCGACATACCCTTCTTGCCGGCTTTCGGATCGGTCACCGCGATCACGGTCGCAAGGCCCGCGATTCGACCGGACGTGATGAACTGCTTCGCGCCGTTCAGGACGTAACCGCCGTTCGCCTTCGATGCGCGCGTGCTGATCGCCGCGGCGTCGGAGCCCGCGTCCGCCTCCGTCAACGCGAAGGCACCGATCATGCGACCGGCGATCAAGTCCGGTAAGAAGCGCTGCTTCTGCGCAGGCGTCCCGTCCTTGAGCAGGCCCGAGACGATCAGACTGCTCTGAACGGATACGATCGTGGACAGCGCACCGTCCGCGGCCGCGATCTCGATCAGCGCCAGCGCATAGGACACGTAGTCCGCGCCCGTTCCACCGAACTCCTCGGGCGCGGTCATGCCCATCAGACCGAGCTCCGCCATGCGCGTGAACAGCTCCGGAGGGTAGCCACCTGCCGTCTCGAACGCTCGCGAGCGCGGCGCGATCTCCTCGCGCGCAAAGGCGCCGACGGTGTTGCGAATCGCTTCCTGAGTGGAGTTCAGGATCATGAGGATCGCCCCCAGTTGTTACTTGCGAGTAACATGCTTTACCCACTAGTATCCGTCAACACCTATCGCATGCCGTTAGACCCACGATCGCCCTGGCGCACCCCCGAGCAGCGCGCCGAGGAGCGCGAGGCGAAGCGGGAAGCGGTGTTGAGGACCGCAGCCCGGTTGTTCAACGAGCGCGGCTTTTCCGCGGCTTCGCTCGACGAAGTGGCGGCGCGGCTGAAGGTCACCAAGCCGATCATCTACCGGCATTTCGCCAACAAGGATCAGATCCTGTTCGAGTGCGTGCGCATGGCCCTCGGACAGATCCTCGAGGCCGCTGCCGCTGCGAAGACGGGCCCGGGCAAGGCGCGCGACCGGCTGATGGCGCTGATGACCCGCTATGCAGTGATCATGACGGAAGACTTCGGCATGTGCGTCGTCCGAACCGGCGACCACGAGCTATCCGAAGCTTCCCGCAAGGAGTTCCGCAAGCTGAAGCGGAAGATCGATCGCTTGATTCGCTCCTTGATCCAGGAAGGCGTCGCAGACGGCTCGATCGCGCGCTGCGACGTCAAGATGACGAGCTTCGCGATCGCGGGCGCGCTGAACTGGATCGCCAAGTGGTATTCGCCGGACGGCGCTGAGTCCGCCGAAGAGGTCGCCGGAGCCATGGTCGCTTTGCTCCAGGGATTGCTCACCCGCCGCGCGTAGCGCCGCCCGACGGACATCAGAGAAGGCAGGCTCACATGACAGCAGAAGCATGGATCATCGACGCCGTTCGCACGCCGCGCGGTCGCGGCAAGAAGGGCGCGGGCGGACTCTCCAGCGTGCACCCGCAGCAGCTCTTGGGCCAGGTGCTCGAGGCGCTGCGACAGCGCAACGGCTTCGAGCCGGCGGACGTCGAGGACGTGATCGCGGGCTGCGTCTCGGCGGTGGGCGAGCAAGCCGCGTGCATCGCGCGCAACGGCGTGCTGGCGGCGGGCTGGGACCCGCGCACCGCCAGCGGGGTCACGCTCAATCGCTTCTGCGGTTCCGGTCAGCAGGCCGTGAACTTCGCCGCCATGGGCGTCATGTCCGGCCAGCAGGACCTGGTGATCGGCGGCGGCGTGGAATCCATGTCGCGAGTGCCGTGGGGTAGCGCTGGCG
>DATHEN010001274.1:0-6596 GCA_035318565.1 Polyangiaceae bacterium | reverse complement strand
CAAGCCGCGGTGAACGCCTCGTTCGCCCCGCTCATGCAGGGTGCCGAAGACGGCAGTCAGGCGCTTTACGTCGCGCTCGATGCGTTTCGTCCCAGTCGAACCGATCAGCCCGCCGTGGTCGCTCTTCCAATCCCCGATCCGTACGGCTTCAGCTACCTGAGCAAGGAAGCGATGGAAAAGTCGTTTCCGGACGCGGTCGGGGCGTTCATCGAATGGCTCGTGAACGAGAGCGGCTGGACCGTGAACGAAGGCGACTCGGGCGCACTGGTGCCCATCGCGCCGCGGCACGTGTGCCTCTTGCTGCGTCGCTTTCAATCGTACGGCAAGGACCTCACGCATGCATACGTCAAAGCGCTCGAAGCGCGGCGCATCGGACACGTGCTCGTGGGCGGTCGCGGTTTCCACGAGCGCGAAGAAGTCACGAGCCTGCGCACCGCGCTGCATGCCATCGAGTGGCCGGATGACGAGCTCAGCGTGTACGCCACGCTGCGCGGCGCGTTCTTCGGCTTCAGCGACGAAACACTGTTCGCCTTCCGTTCGCTGCACGTGCGGCTCGATCCGCTGCGACGCTCGACGCCGGAAGAGCTCGCGCAGCTCGGCGAAGCGGCCAGTGAAGTCGCCGGAGCGCTCGACCTCTTGCGCCGGCTGCACAACTCACGCAACCGCCGGCCGATCGCCGCTCTCATCGAGGAGCTTCTGGCAACCACCCGCGCGCACGCCGCGCTGGCCATCTGGCCCACGGGCGAGCAGGCGCTGGCGAACGTGCTCCGACTGGCGGACGCGGCACGGCGCTTCGAGGCACGCGGCGCCACCTCGTTCCGCGCCTTCATCGACTACGTGGATGAGCAGGCCGAGCGGGGCGAAGGCCAGGAAGCACCGGTCATCGAAGAGGGCGCAGACGGCGTGCGTCTGCTGACCGTACATCGCGCAAAGGGCCTGGAATTTCCGGTCGTCGTGCTGTGCGATCCGACGGCTCTGCTCAAGTCGAGCGAGCCCACGCGTTACGTCGATGCGGAGCGGCGGTTGTGGGCGTTCCGGCTCGCCGGCTGTGCGCCGCGCGAGCTCAACGAGCACCGCGAACGCGCCTTGCGCCACGAAGACGCCGAAAGCATCCGGCTCGGCTACGTGGCAGCCACGCGCGCACGCGACCTGCTCGTGGTGCCCAGCCTGGGCGATGGACCCGACGCCAAGTGGCGGGAGGGCTGGGTCTCCGTGCTCGAGCCGGCGCTCTACCCCGAACGTGAAACGTGGCAGCGACCCGCCATCGCCGAGCGTTGTCCGCCGTTCGGGAGCGACAGCGTGCGGCGCCGCCCGAACGACTGCGTCGATCGCGCGGACGCGTGCATCGCCCCGGGTCTGCACACGGCAGCGGCCCCGGAGTGCCGTGTGGTGTGGTGGGATCCGACCGTGCTGAATCTGGACGTCGAGCCGATCGGCGGGCTGCGTCAGATGGAGCTCTTGATCGACACCGGCCTCGACGGCGCGAGCCCCGAGGGTCTGCGCAACCACGAGCGCTGGCTCGAAACGCACGCAGCCACGCTCGCTGCCGGCGCCAAACCGAGCGTCATCGCGCGCACCGTCACCCAGCTCGCCCATGAGGCTGAAGGCGAATCTGCGGGAGACATTCGCATCGAATGCACCACGGCCCCGCGCGCCGGCAGACCGCGCGGCGCGCGCTTCGGCACATTGGTGCACGCAGTGCTCGCCGAAGTCGCGCTCGACGCCCGAGCGCCGGAAGTGCTGGAGCTGGCGTCGGCGGTAGCGCGCTTCATCGGCGCGACCGAGCCCGAAGTGGCGGCCGCTGCAACTGCGGTGAGCGCTGCGCTGGAGCACCCTCTATTGCGAGAGGCGGCCGAAGCAGAGCGGCAGGGTGAGTGCCGTCGCGAGGCGCCTCTGGCGCTGCGCGCCGAAGATCAGAGCATCGTGGAAGGCGTCGTCGATCTGGCCTTTCGCGACAGCGACGGCGGCTGGGTCGTGGTCGACTTCAAGAGCGACGCCGAGCTGAACGTCGAGGGCGCCTACGCCGCGCAGGTGCACGCTTACATGCGGGCCATCGCGGCGCTCGGCGAGCGCGTCTCGAGCGGCGTGGTGCTCTCCGTCTGATCGCGCCCAAGACACCATGGATGCGCACGCTTTCCTCGTAGCCCTCACGATCGTCCTCGGCGTGGCCGCCGTGACCACGGTGGTGTTTCAGTGGCTACGCCAACCCGTGGTGCTCGGCTACATCCTGGCCGGCTTCATCATCGGTCCGAACGTCCCGATTCCGCTCGTCGCAGACGAGCAAATCGTGCAAACGCTCTCCGAGCTCGGCGTCATCCTGTTGATGTTCTCGCTCGGACTCGAGTTCAGCCTGGGCAAGCTCGTCAAGCTCGGGCCGACGGCAGGCCTGACCGCGCTCCTGGAGTCGAGCCTGATGGTCTGGCTGGGCTTTCTCACCGGGCAGCTTTTCGGGTGGACTACGCTGGAAAGTCTGTTCGCCGGCGCGATCATCGCCATCTCGAGCACGACCATCATCGCCAAGGCATTCGAGGAACAGAAAATCCGCGGACCGCTGCGCGAGCTCGTGGTGGGCGTGATCATCGTCGAGGATTTGATCGCGATCCTGCTGATGGCCACGCTCACGGCCATCGCCACGGGTACCGGTCTGTCCGCGGCCAAAATGGCCGTCACCACCGGCAAGCTCGCCCTGTTTCTGTTCGCCCTGGTCAGCATCGGCCTGCTCGTCGTGCCGCGCGCCGTGCGCGCCATCAACCGCCTGGGCCGTCCGGAAACGACGCTCGTTGCCAGTATCGGCTTTTGTTTCGGCGTGTCACTGCTCGCTCACGAGTTCGGCTACTCGGTCGCGCTCGGCGCGTTCATCGCGGGCTCGCTGATCGCCGAGTCCGGGGAACACAAGAAAATCGAACGCCTGATCCTGCCCGTACGCGACATGTTCGGGGCGATCTTTTTCGTGTCCGTGGGCCTGCTCCTCAATCCTGCACTGATTGCCCGACACTGGCTGGCGATTGCGGTGCTCACCGCGGTCGTGATCACCGGCAAGGTGATCGGCGTCGCCCTGGGCGCCTTTATCACGGGCAACAGCGTGCGCTCCTCGGTGCAGTCCGGCATGAGCCTGGCCCAGATTGGCGAGTTCTCCTTCATCATCGCTGGGCTCGGGCTTTCGCTGCACGCGATCGGGGACTTCCTGTACCCCGTGGCAGTGACGGTTTCGTGCATCACGACGCTCACCACACCCTGGCTGATCAAGGCATCCGGACCGGTCGCCAATTTCATCGATCGCAAGATGCCTCGGCCGATGCAAACCTTTCTGTCGCTGTATGGCAGCTGGCTCGAGCGATTTCGCAGCGAGTCCGGTCAGAAGAATCGCTTCTCGGCGACCCGCAGGCTCGTGCGCCTGCTGATCCTCGATCTGGCCTTGCTCCTGACGATCGCTATCGGGACATCCTTGGGCATCGCATCGATGGCAGCTTTCATCGACCACCGTTTCGGCGTGGGTCTGGCCACCGCGCGCATCCTCGTCACGGCCGCGGCAATCGTCGCCGGCATACCGCTCGCGGCCGGCGTGGTGCGCGTAGCGCAACGCTTGGGCTTGAGCATCGCGGAAACCGCGTTGCCTGCGGCGACGCCCGGAAACGTCGACCTGGCGGCGGCACCCCGGCGCGCGCTCGTCGTCACCTTGCAGCTGGCGATAGTCTTGCTCACCGGACTGCCCTTGCTCGCCATCACGCAACCCATGCTCGGCGGCATCTACGCGCCGGTCGCTTTCGCTCTGCTCCTACTCGTACTCGGCATCTCGTTTTGGCGGGGCGCCACGAACCTGCAGGGGCACGTCACGGCGGGAGCTCAGGCCATCGTGGAAGCGCTCATCACCCAGGCGCGCAAGGGCGGCGTGACCCTGGAAGAGAGCAATCCCGTGGCCGCTCCAGGCAACACGGATGCGCTCAGTCAGGTGCATCAATTGCTGCCCGGGCTCGGTGAGCCCACTCCGGTGCAGCTCGAAGCGCAAAGTCCCGCTGTCGGCCAATCACTCGCTGAGCTGAATCTTCGCGGAATCACCGGCGCCACCGTGCTCGCCATCCGGCGGGGGGATGAAGGCCTGCTCGTGCCGACGGCAAAAGAGGTGCTGCGCGCCGGGGACACGCTGGCGCTTGCAGGCACGCACGATGCAATCGACAGAGCGCGAGCGCTGCTGCTCACCAGCCGCGACGCAACGGAAGACAGCCTCGACAATCCCCTGAACGACGCCGCCCTCTAAGACCGAAGACAAATCCAGCCGAGCGCCCGTAACCGCTTGCGCACCCGAGCATACAGGGAAGCGGCTCTCTCGAACCGAGAGCGAATTCGCGTAGCGTCCCGCGCATTTTCGCGCCCGGCGCTGCGCAGAGCAGGGGTGCGGCGCGGTCTCGGGAGCGAGTGTCTTCGGACACCCGTCAGCCCGCGCTCGCGCTCGCACGCCGAAAAACCGGGGAAAGGCACGAAAAAATGAAAACGCTTGGCAAGATTCACGAGCATCGACGGGGCGCGGGTCCGCACTGGCTTCTGGCACTGGCGGGGGTTGCAACGCTGGCGGGTTGCGGCGCTGAGCCGGGCACGGATTCCAATTTCGATCCGGCGACTGCACTCGGATCCGCCTCTCAGGAGGTGCGAGGCGGCACGGTCTACACACAAGCCGGCGCCTGGGAAGCGATCGGCTCCATAGGAAACTGCACCGCGACGTTGATCTCGCCCTACGCCGCGCTCACGGCAGGTCACTGCGTGACCAACGGCACACGGCGCACGTTCACGCTGCCCAACGCACGCGGCAGCATCCAGGGAACCGCAGTGCAGCATCCGTTCTACGAAGCGATCAAGTGGCAATCGCACGACTACGCGCTCATTCAGTTCGACAAATCCATCTACGAAACTGCAGGCGTCAACAGCAGCGGACTCACACCCCTGCCCGTCTCGTCCACGTCGTTCAAAGTCGGCGACGCCGTCTATCTGGCAGGCTACGGCGGCTTCGGCACCAGCTGCGCCAGTGGGTCCGACGGGAAGTTTCGCTATGCGTCCACCACCATCGACGAGGTGAACGAGGACTGGCACTACGGCATGAGCGACCCCGTCGTAGGCCTGTGTCCTGGCGATTCGGGCGGACCGCTCGTCGTGTACGAGAACAACGCCTGGCGCACCGCGGGCGTGAATTCCTGGATTGCCGAACCGTGGTCTTACGTGAAGCCCACGTACATGGCGTGGGATTGGATCCGTGAGAATGCCTCGGGCCCAGGTCTACCGGGTGACACGTGGGGACACTGCGTGATGTACCGCGACGTGACCAGTGGAGCGTATCTGTCCGTGCAAGGCAATCATCCGAGCTTCGCTGCGGCACACGACAACGTCGCCTCCACGATCTGGGTGAAGAAGGGCTACCGCGCGCGGCTCTTCGACGGGCAAAACTACGTGACCCCGCTCGGCGTCCACGACGGCTACACCGGCTCGCGCTGCAACGACTTCGGCTGCATCTACGACCTGAGCGGCTCCACCGCAGATAACAAGACGTCCTCCATTCAGTGTGAGAGCACGCTGCCCGCCGACACCTGGGGCTGGTGCGTCGGATACGATCGCTTCAACAACGGCGGCTACTACTCGGTACAGGGCGACGTCGCCTCCTTCACGGGCGCGAACGCCTTCTGGAACAATCGATTCAGCCAACTCTGGATCAAGAAGGGACGCAGCGCGGAGATCTTCCCGAATCCGAGCTACGCCGGCTCACCCTACTGGACGAGTCGCAAATACACCGGCGACACCGGTGGTCAGTGCAACGCCTACGGCTGCCTGCACGATTTGACGGGCACCACGCTCGAACGGCAAGCGAGCTCACTGCGCTGCCGCTGAGTTCGTAGTCGCGAGTCCAGCGCGCCCGGAGCCGCTTCTGGGTGCGCTGGAACGAGCGATCCTGACGATGTTGCGCTACCAGGTGCTTTCGCAGCAAACGCGAGCTTCAGGAGCTCGTGGCACGGCTGGATCCGAAGCCTGAAGTGCCGTCATTAGTCGAGCCCATCGGTCCGGCTCCGGCGGGTGCCGCAACACATGTTCGTTTAGTGGCGGCGCTCGCGGGACCCGTTCGATCGTTGCCCGTAGGGGAGCGGCCTGCGGACTGGATTGAAGAGGCTGGCGATGGCGCGTCCGGCGAGCGGCAGAGCGATCGGATTGACGGCGCCGGAGCGGACGGAGCGTTCGCGGCAGTTCTCGATGAATCGGATCAGGAAGCGGTGAAGTCACCCTGGCTTTCACCCATGCGGTTCAAGGTCCAGTTCACCGCCAGCCAGGAGTACGTCGACTCCATGAACGAAGCGCTGGACCTGCTGAGTCACGCGATGTCCACGCGCGACATTGCGGAGCTCCACGCGCGCGCGATGCAGGCGCTGGTCGCCGAACTGCGAAAGCAAAAACGCGCGCAAACGGACTCGCCACGCCTGTCTAACACTACTGTCATAAACTTTTCCATCGAGCCCGATTTGTGAGATCGAGGGGCGATGGCCCAGAAAAGCTCCGAAATCGCGACTGCGTACCGTCTCGAGCAGTTCTTCGACGGCATCGGCATGCACCTGAAGGATCGT
>DATHEN010001273.1:0-6938 GCA_035318565.1 Polyangiaceae bacterium | reverse complement strand
CCAGCGAATGCCCAGCGCCTGAAGTTCGGCGATCAACTCAGTCGAGTTGAGTGGCGGCGGGCTCACGCTCGACGCGGCCAGAATCGGGAGGGATCGTGTCATGCGGCGAATCTCCGATGAAAGTCACGTGAGGCTGGGGATCGCGATTGACGTTGAGAGACAGGAGCTCTGGGCGGCTATAGTGGCCAACGCTGTCCATCATGCGTTTGCGTTTGGTGATGAGCGACATGTCGAGGTCCGCAATCACGATGCCTTCGCCGTCCGTGAGCGGCTCGCCGAGCAGCGTGCCTTCGGGCGAAACGATCGCCGTGTAGCAGCCGCCGCGAAGCGCCTGCTGAAGGCCGCTCGATCCCGCGACTTCGTTCACCTGTGCTTCGTCCAGGTAGCCCGTGGCGTTCACCACGAAGCAGCCCGATTCGAGCGCGTGATGCCGAATCGTGACCTCGATTTGCTCGCGGAAAATCTTGCCCACGAGCGATCCGGGGAACATGGCCACGTGGATCTCTTCGTGGTCGGCCATGAGCGCATAGCGCGCCAGAGGGTTGTAGTGCTCCCAGCACGCGAGCGCGCCGATTCGTCCCACTCGAGTGTCCACCGCACGCAGGCCGGAACCATCACCTTGACCCCAGATCATACGCTCGTGATAGGTGGGCGTGATCTTGCGCCGGTTGAGCACGAGCTGCCCATCGGCGTCGAAGACGAGCTGCGTGTTGTACAGCGTTCCGTGGTCCCGTTCCGTGACCCCGATCGCCACCACTGCCTCCGCGTGCCGCGCGGCGAGAGCAATTTCACGGGTCGTGGCGCTCGGCACGCTGACCGCTTCCTCGAAGAGCAGCATGTGATCGGCGCCCATGCTCACCGGCGGTTTGATGAACGAGAAGTACGGGTAGTAGGGGATGACGGTCTCGGGGAAGACGATCAACTCGGCCCCTTGCTCGGCCGCCGCCGCGATACGATCACAAACTTTCTGAGTCGTGGCTGCACGGCTGCCGAGCACGGGACTGAGTTGCACGGCTGCCGCGCGAATCCGGCGTTGCGCTGGCATGCTTTCGGCTCTGCGCGCTCAGAGGGTCCAGGTGTTCAAGATGAACGCGCCGTCTCTACGATGCAGCAACATCAGATCCAGCACGTCGAGCGGGTTGATGGGGCGCACGCCTTCGATGAGGGCGGGCTCGCCGTGCCCGTACAGAGCCTGTAGGGCGAAGCGGCAGGCGAAGACCTTGCCCCCTTCGGACATGAACTTCAGGATCTGATTGTTCATGGCGAGGTGTCCGGGAAAGGCTTCATCCCCGAGCTTGGGAAAGCCGCGTTGAACACCGAGCGTGACGCCAGGACCGTAGAGCAGCACCGAAGTTTCGAAGCCCTTACGTAGCAAGCGCGTGGCCTGCAGCAGGTTCACGAGACCAATCGAGCCTTCGAATGCCACGGTGTGAAAGGTGACGAGCGCTTTCTCACCCGGTTTGGCTTTGACGTCTTCGAAGACTTTCTCCTCGTAGTCGACCAGAAAGTCACCGGGTTTGTTGTGCGTGGCTGAAACCTTGGGCATGCATTCCTCCGCGCAGGCGAGAGGGCGCCGGCTCGGCGCGACCTGCGACGAACGGCTCATTGCGAGCGCCGTACCAGTGTTCGCTTCCGTTGCGATCACGCCGATGAGCGGCACTTTCGCATGTCACGTCGCACTCCAGAAACTCGCGATTGTTTGCGAGTCGCAAGATCTTGCGACTCGCGCGTGTAATTTTAGCGACCCGCATTTCTCGCAGGTTGCGTGCGCGAAGCTAACGGCGCCGTTCCAGCGCGAGTTGTTTCATTTGATAGCTGAGTGTGCTCGGGCTCATGCCGAGAATCTTGGCCGCTCCCCGCTCGCCCGCGATCTGCCAATCACAGCGCTCGAGCGCATTCAGGATATTGCGTCGTTCGAGCTCGCGCAGCGCCTGTACTGGAATGACGTCGCCGTGGCGAGACAGCTCGCTCGGTAGCAGCGCGTTTGGCTCTATCCGTGGCTGCGCGCTCGGAGTGAGCGAGCGTCCCAACCGCAGCCGCAAGTCGGGCTGCCCCGTAGGTGCGAGCACCAGCGCGCGTTCGATGATGTTTTGCAGCTCGCGCACGTTGCCGGGAAAGTCATGGGCCAAGAGCGCGCGCTCGTCTTCCCGAGTGAGATAGCGCGCATCGACCCGGAGGCGTTCGGCCAGCGTTTTCAGGAAGTAACGCGCCATCGGCAGGATGTCTTCGCGCCGCTCGCGCAGGGCAGGCACTTCGATCGGCAGCACGCTGAGGCGGTAGTACAAGTCGCGCCGGAAGCGGCCGTTTTCGACCTCTTCCTCGAGTGAGCGATTGGTGGCTGCGATCACCCGCACGTTCACCTGGCGCGTTCGGTCGTCCCCGACCGGCTCGAACGTCTGCTCCTGAAGGACGCGCAGCAGCTTGCCTTGCAGCTCGAGCGGGATCTCGCCGACTTCGTCGAGGAACAAACTGCCGCCGTCCGCGAGCAAGAATCGACCTTGCCGGTCGCGTACGGCGCCGCTGAATGCGCCGCGCACGTGTCCGAAAAATTCGCTCTCGAACAGTTCACGCGGCACGCTCGCGCAGTTCACCTTCACGAGCGGCCCATCGCGACGCCGGCTCGCGCCGTGGATGGCCGCCGCAATCAACTCTTTTCCCACGCCGCTCTCGCCGAGGATCAGCACCGCCGAGTCGGTGGAGCCGACCTGCTCGACCTGTTCGAGCACGCGCTTCATCTGCGGACTCTCGGCGACGAGTTCGCCCGGCCCGAGTGCGGTCCGCACCGTCTCGCGCAGGTAGTCGCGCTCGCGCTCGGCGCGTTCCTTCAGGCGTTCGATCTCTTCGAACGCGCGTGCATTGGCTATCGCGACGGCGGCGTGGTCGGCGAACACGCGCAGCCAGTTCAGCTCGTGCTTTTCCAGACGCTTGCGGCTGAAAAAGGCGACCACACCGAGCACCTCGCCTTTGAAGCTCAGCGGCTGTCCGGCGAAACTCTGAATGCCCTCGGCCTCCGCCCAATCGGGCTGCACCAGCCAATCGCGCGGTCCGCGTTGTAGCAGCAGCGGCTGATTCGTGGCTGCGATCCGGCCCACTTTGCCGTAGGTGAGCGGGATCTTCTGATGCGCGCCGTCCGTGCGGTTCCAACGCTTCGCCGGGTCCACGATGGACGTCCCGATACTGGCTTTGAGCTCGAGAAACGCCGCCTCACCGGCTACGTCACGCAGCAACCACACGCGCGCGAGTGCCACTCCCTCCGTCATGCCGAGCCCCCGCACCATCTGCGTGAGGATGGAGTCCGGAGATCGGGCTGCTGCCACCGATAGCGCCAGCGACTGGAGCGCCTCGAGCTGCATGAGCGGCTCAGACTAGGCCCGCGCTCGGCTCGGGCGCGTCTCGCCGGCGTTTCGTGTCCGGGGCGCTGCCTGGACGACAACTGAGGGCTAAGTGAACGTCGTCAGGCGAAATTGTACGCAGGCCGGTGCGTAAGTGATGGATATTATAGCAAGGCCGCTCCTGGTGGATCATATCCCCGCCTTCCTCGACGAGATAATCCTCGAGCTCACCAGCGCTGACGGCATCCGATTCTCGCAGGATGTGATCGACACCAATGAAACCGCGCGCCGCCACGGAGAGCAGCGCTGGAGCGTCGGTTACGATCAGTCCGTCCAGACGTCACGGGGGCCTCGGCGTCGGTCTTTCGATCGCGAAACATGCAGGTCGCGGCTCGACGTTCGTGGTCCGGTTGCCGATAGGGCCGCTGGTGTCGACGACGTTGGGTGTGTCGCGCCTTCCGGCGACGGAGCAAGAGTCGAGCGCGGGCGCGTTCTCGATGAATTTGGAGGGTGTGCGCGTGCTCGTCGTGATGACGATGCGGACGCACGCGAGCTTTTGGCTCATGTTCTCGGACACCGGCCATCGCGCTCGATCTGGCGGGCCGCCAAACGCGTTAGCGCGTCATGAGGGGAAATACCCCGTAGCGGCCCTGCGCGGCATGCAAGGCTGACACGGTAACAGCCTCTAAATCGCGGGAACCGCGGCCGGCCATCCAGAGTGCGGTTGGCACGTCCGCTGCTTCGATTTCGTTGGTTGCAGAATGGTCGACTCGCGTGAAGCGCGCGAGTCGTTCCCGCAGCCGAGAAAGGAGCTCGATCATGCTGCTGAAAGGCAAGACTACGGTAATTTACGGGGTTGGAGATTCGCTCGGCGGAGCCGTCGCCAAGGCATTTGCCGCGGCCGGCGCGCGCGTCTTTTTGACGGCGCGGCGGCGCGAGAAAGCCGAGAAGGTGGCGCGCGAGATCGCTCAGGCCGGAGGACAGGCCGAGGTCGACGCAGTGGACGCGCTGGTCGCACGAGAGGTCGATGAAC
This sequence comes from Polyangiaceae bacterium, assembly GCA_035318565.1. Lineage (GTDB taxonomy): Bacteria > Myxococcota_A > Polyangia > Polyangiales > Polyangiaceae > DATDJP01. The sequence continues at coordinate 2,573 of DATHEN010001273.1, read as the reverse complement.
ACGCCGCGCGCGTCGTTGCGAGCGCGGGCACGCTCGACATCTCCTTCAATCTCATCAACATCAAGGACAGACAGAACACGCCGCTCGTGGAAATGGAAGCGGCCGACTTCGTTCGTCCCGTCGAAACGGCGATGCTCACGCAGTTTCTGACGTGTACGGCTGCGGGACGCATCATGGCGAAGCAGCGCTCGGGGGTGATCCTCTCTTTGACGGCCACGCCCGGAGGAATCGGCTATTCGCGGGTCGGCGGATTCGGCCCAGCTTGCTGCGCAATAGAAGCGTTCTCCACGAACCTGGCCGCCGAGCTCGGCCCGCGCGGGGTGCGCGTCGTCAATCTGCGCTCCGCCGGCTCGCCCGATTCGAGACCATTTCGCGAAGCGGTGGATCGAGGTGGTGAAAAGGCGAAACAGTTCCTCGAGAAGATCGAGGCGGATACCATGTTGAAGAAGCTGCCCATGATGAGCGACATCGCCAACGCGGCAGTTTTTCTGGCGTCGGATCTCGCCGGCAAGATCACGGGCGTGACGCTGGACGTCACCGCCGGCACGACCAGCGCTTTGAACTACAAAGAACCGTCGATCGCCTTCATCGAGAAGTAGCGGAATCCTAGACGAGCTTCGGCATCGTCCGAGAGGCGCCCGGTGGCACCACTCGATGCTCGCGCAGCGCCGCATCGAGATCGGTGCACAGTTCGACCTTGGCGCCGTGCGCGACGCTGGCCACGAGATTCGCGGCTTGAACGGCCATGCGCAGCAGCGGGCCGGCTTTGGATACACACACGATGGAGCCGCGCAAATAGCCCTTCGGGCGCGCTTGCATCCGCGCCTGCCACACGCGCCGCGCGCCCGGGTCGTACGTCTGCATCTTGCGCCAGTCGTGGATCACGAACAGCCCGCGATTTTCGGCTATCTCGCGGGCGTGGGTCGCGAGCACGGATTCCTCGAAGTCGTGGTAGGCGACTGCCGCGGTTTCGGTGCCGTGCCGGGTCGTCAGGTGGCTCACGATGAGCCCCTTGCCGCAGTACCAAGCGTAACCATAGTGGGCGTCGAAGTGACCGACGGGCCAACGGTCAAAAGGGGGTTGTCGCTGCCGCTCGTTCGTTTCTGAGCCCATGGTGGTCGCGCAGCGCTCAGATATGCCGCGCTCGGGCAGATGCCATTCGCCAATATAGCATGCCCTTCTCGCGGCCAGCCGTAGAGCGCAGCGGCACGCTCTGGACCACCGCTAAAAAGCGTGGCGTTTTGCAGCGAAGTTCGCGGCGCGCTGACTACGCGGCTCCGCCACACGCTTGCGCGCAGTGATTCAGCTTGCACACGTTGAGCTCGAGGCCCAAGAAGAGCGCGGGGTCGGTCGCGGACTTCACTCCAACGCTCTCGACGCAGGGTAGCGCGCACGTAGCTTGATCCTGAAGATTGAGAAGCGTCAGACAACCTGCCGCAACGCCACACTCGGTGAGCAGTCGGCACGTGTCGTTTACTCGGCAAGCGGCCCACGGTGTGGCACACACCTCGCTCTCGAAGAGGCACACGCTGCAGCTCGCCTCCACGGCTGCGTCGACCTTCACGGCCGCATCAGACGTTCCCGCGTCCGCATCCTTCGCGTCCAGGAGCGGGCTCATGTCGATGCACGCCGCCGCAGCCGCCGCGGCGATGACTGCGAACACCCGCTTGATTCCGACAGAACTCATGGCTGTTCCTCCGAGCTGCCTGAGCCAGTGAGAAAGTCGTAACGCACACCCAAGAACACGCTGAATGGATCGAGTGGCAGGAGGTCGGCGGGTCGTAGTGCGCGCGACTGAGAGACGCCCTGCGGAGTGCTGTCTGGGCCGACGATGTACGCTCCACGAGACGCGGTCGTATACGTGGCCCCAAGCCTGTAGCCGAGGCCGGTCAACCCTGGAACGGGTCCGGAGAGCGTCGCCCGAAACTCTGCCAGCGCCGGAGCTTGCATGACCGGAGAAAATGTTCCGTCGAACGCGCGTGCCGGCGGCCTCGTTCCCACGAAGTACGCGGCAAGGCTCGGGGATGGAAAGAGCCCACCGAGGTCGTAGGACAAGCGGGCATTCCCGAATACCTGCGGTGCTACTTCGAGCTCTTGCGTGCTTCCGTCCGGTGCGTTCTTGCGCGTGAAGGCTGCCGTCGCGTTCAGTCCGTAGCCGAGGCGGGTGTCCGCGAATGTGCCGCTCAACGCCCCGTTCCAACCGTAGTTGTCGATGCTGGAGACGTTGCGGTACTGGCTCACCTGGATTGCCGTGATGGGCAGCTTGCCTTGCAGTTGCAATTCACTGCGCTCGGCAGGTGACAGGCCGCGCGCTTCGATCAGGTTCGACCACCAAGTCCGGAACAGGCCGAAAAGCAGCCGGTGAGTTCCAAAGCGTTGCTCCATGCTCCCTTCTACGGAGCGAGCAATCTCGGGCTGAATGTCTTCGGATTGGACCTGCTGATAAGTGCGGGAGTCCGTCTCGGCCCAGGTAGGAGCTCGAAATGCCTGCGAGTAGACGAGCTTGAACGTCGTTTTCGAAGCCGGGCGCAGCGCGATGGCGCCGCGCGGCGAAACGATCGGGGAGAAGCGTT
>DATHEN010001272.1:0-6053 GCA_035318565.1 Polyangiaceae bacterium | reverse complement strand
GGCGGTGGCGTCGTCTGCATCGGCCTTTTCCTCGCAGTAGTCGATGCACTCCGATTCGTCTGTCTCGGTGACGCAGTCGTCGCGCTTGTCGCAGATTTCGGCGCAATCCAGGCGATTGTCGATTTCGTCGGTGACGTCATCTCCACAGCCAACCGCCATCAACACGGCGCCTCCCAGAAAGGCGCAAGCTAGCGTTCTTTTCACGGTCATCCTCCAGGCAAAACTGGACGACCCTCCCGCTTGGGTGAGTCGCCACGACGAAACCTGGTCGCCCGAATGCGCCGTCGCATTCGCCGCGGCAGGTCCAGTTAACGGCTGCATGCCGTCGCGTGGTGCCTGTGCAGTCCGCATGCCACGAACGTCCTGGCTCGGCCTGGAACGCCGAATCAGCTCGGGATTTGCCGCGCTGCGTGACGAATCTCAACGCGATCGACGAGGCCCGCCGAACGACGAGTCCGTCCGGCGGCGCACACCTCGATGCAAACTGCCACAGGCTAAGTGGCGCGCCGCGTGGGGGCGGCGCCCGAGCAGTCACTGAGCGAAGGCTCTAGAACGTGCTGTTCCAGCGAGACATGACGCCGTCCTGCCGGATGTACTGCAGGTAGCGCGTGTCGCCGGTCACGTACGCGCGCAGCCAGGACAGGCTGGCCTTGGCCACGATCTTTTGCGAGGGCAGCTCACCAAGAGGATTGTTGGCGACGAAGTGCTCTTGCAGCGCGCTGGCTCCCGCGAACTCGATGTACGCCTTCTTCGTGGTGAACGGGATCTGGTTATAAGGGTTCCACGCCTGCGCCGTAGCTCCCGCGATCTGGTCGCCCTGCGCTGCAAAGACCAGTGTGGGCACGCGGATTGAGCCCAAGCCCAGGCCGCCCCAGGGGTGCAGCGGAATCGCGGCCAGCACGCCGGCGGGGTTGCGCGACGCGAGAATGAAGGTGCCGCCTCCGCCCATCGAGTGACCCATGATGGCCATGCGGTTCACGTCCACCTTGCCGTTCAGTGGGCTGCCCCCGCGACTATTCTCACCGCGAATGACGTTGAGGGCGGCGCTGAGCGCGTTGGCGCGCACGTCCGGTGAGTCGCTGCCGGCGTTCGTATCGAACGTCAGCACTACGAAGCCGTGCGACGACAGGAAGCGTCCCCAATTTTCGAAGATCTGACGCGTCTCGCTGAAACCCGGTGCCATCGCCACTGCGGGGAACGGCGCGACGGCGTTGCCACCTGGAAAGAACACGGTGGCGGCCCCATAGGACGGACTGTCCGGCAGCCCGTTCTCGTAGAGCTCGGTGGGATAGGGGCCGAGCCTGGTGAGCGCATCTTCGCCCGGAAGTGGATTGGTGGGCGTGCCCGCTGAACCGGCTGATCCCCCTGCACCGCCGACTCCGCCCCCTATGGGCGTGGGTCCGCAGGCCGTGCCAATCGCCATTCCGAAGACGGCCACCAGTGCGCTTCGAGTAAACAGGGTGCGAATCAGCATGTGTGTTTGCCTCACTTGCAACGCGGAAAACTCACACGAGCATACTCGGCAATGCGTCCGTATTAAATCCGGACAGAGCGCTTTCCCGAAGACGCACGTGTATCCTTGAACGACGCTCTCCGAACATTTTCCAGAACATGACTCGGCCCGCCGTTCGAATACGCGCGCGTACGAGGGACGAGAGCGGCTACCAACGAGACTTTTTCAGCGGCCCGCTACGGCTCTCAGCAAGTGACGCTGAGTGAGCGCAAACACCGCGAGCGCCGGCGCGCTCAGCACCACGTTGCCCGCCATCACGATGTGCCAGCGCACGCCGCTGCCCTGCTCGCGGAGCAGCGCAATACCGAGCGGCAGCGTGCGCACGCGATCGTCTGTGGTCATCACCAGCGGCCAGAAATAGTCGTTCCAGTGATAAACGAAGCTGAACATGAAGAACGCGGCCAGCGTGGGGCGAAGCAGGGGAGCGAGCAGGCCGTAGATGATGCGCGCTTCGCTCGCGCCGTCCATGCGCGCAGCTTCGATCAACGCATCCGGCACGCTGAGCAGCGCCTGTCGGATTAGAAACGTCCCGAACGCGCTGACGCCGAAGGGCAGTACCAGCGCCGTCATGCTGTTCACGAGACCCACTTCCGCGAGCATCGCGAACACGGGCACGAAGCGCACCTGCGCCGGGATCAAGAGCGTGGCGACGACCAGCGCGAAGGCCAGCTTTCTACCGGTGAAGTGCAGCTTGGCCAGCGCGTAGCCAGCAGGCAACGCTACCGCGATCTGGATCCCGGCAATTGCCAGCGCCATGACCGTGGTGTTCAAGAAATAACGCCAGACCGGCATGGCCTCGAACACGGCCCGGTACGCGTCGAAGGTCAAGCCCGAGGGCAGGGGAGCCGTGGGCGCAGCCACGATCTCCTTGAGCGTCTTGAAGCTCGTCAGCACCATCCACAGGTACGGAACCAGCCACAGCGCGGCGACCGCGCCGAGCAGCACGACGTGCAAGGGCCGCTTCATACGCCGCGCTTCCTCTGCCACACCCAGAGCTGCAGCAAGGTGAGCGCCAGCAGGAGCACGAAGAACACCACGACCATACTGCTCGCGCGCCCCACGCGCAGATCCAGAAATACCTGCTCGTAGATGGCGTACACGAATACGGTGGTGGCCTGCACGGGCCCGCCCTGCGTCATCACCCGCACCACGTCGAAGACCTGGAAGCTCGCGATCAAACTGGTGGTCCCCACGAAAGCCGCCGTGGGTCGCAAGAGCGGCCAGGTCACGTGCGTGAAGCGCCGGATCGCGTTTGCGCCGTCGAGCGCGGCGGCTTCATGCAGCACTTTCGGGATCTCTTGAAGACCCGCGATGAACAGCACCATGGCATAGCCCGCGAGCTTCCAGATCGTGACTCCAGCGAGCGCGTAGAGCGCGTACGCCGGATCGCCGAGCCAATCGATGGCGGGGCCGCCGAGCGCGCGCACGAGTCGGGTGAAGGCTCCCGCGTCGGCATCGAGCAGCCAGAGCCAGAGCAGCGCCACGCTCACCCACGACACCACATAGGCGCTGAAGACCGCTCCGCGCACGAAGCTCGCGAAGCTGCCGGGGCGATCGAGCCCCAGAGCCAGGCCCAAGCCGAGCAGCATCGACCCAGCGACCACCACGACGCTGAACACGAAGGTAGTCGTGAACGCGCGATAGAGCTCACCCGACGCCCAGAGCTCGCGGTAGTTGTCGAGCCCCACGTAACGCGGCGGGGTCAGGAGATCCCACTCGTAGAGGCTCTGGTGTGCAGCGAAGCCGAGTGGGTAGAAGAAGAACACCGCGAGCAAGAGCGCGGTCGGCGCCATCAGCACATAAGGTTCGAGCGCGCTGCGCGGGCGCATCAGCGATTGCCCTGGAGTCGTTCACGCGCTTCGGCGAGCAGCGCGCGGGCGTTCTTGCCGCTCAGCACCGCGCTCTCGAGGCGCGGTTGCACCGTCTCGCGCTGAATGCGAAACAGCTCTTTTGACCAAGGCCACGGGCGCGCTACGGCGAGCTGATCGTACGCGACGCGATCGTTCGGGTGTTTCGCGTAGTAGCCGCTAGATTCGAGGCGCTTCACGGCAGCGCGAGTGACGGGCATGTAACCGGTTTGGGTCGCCCAGTCGATCACCTGCTCCGGCTCGTGCATGAAGCGCAAGAACTCCCATGCGCTGGCTTTTTCCTCCGGCGCGGCGCTCTTCAGCAGCACCCAGTGCGTCCCGCCGGTGGGCACGGCGAAGCGCGCGTCGCGCGGCAGCGGCGCCGCCACGACCTTGAACTCCGCGTTGTCTTCCAGGTAACGCAGAAACGCCGTGCTCGTCCAAATCATCGCGGCGCGGCCCGCGAGGTAATCCTGATTCGTCGCTTCCCAGGCGTTGTAGTCGCGCCCGGGCGGCGGCTTCATGGTGCGATCGACGTTCACCAGCGTTTGCCAGAACTCGGTGGCGCGCACGCCGGCTTCGCCGCCCAGTGTGATGCGTCCGTCGGGCTCCACGACCTCGCCACCCGCTTGTTGTAGCAGTGCCACCCAGAACCACCAGTTGACCGGGCAGCAGAAGCCGTAACGTTTTGCACGCGCGCCGTCGCGAACCGTGAGCGCTCTGGCCACTTCACGCAGCTCGTTCCACGTGGTCGGCGCTTTCAGTCCCGCTTGCTCGAACAGCTTGCCGTTCAAGTAACAGATCGGCGTCGAGCGGTTGAAGGGCAGCGCCACGGTCGGACGCTGGTCTCCGGCGATCCAGGACTTGGCCTGACCGAGCTCGGGGATGATGTCGAGCTCGCCGAAGCCTGGATAGCGGTCCATCGGCTCCAGCACGCCGGCCTCGGCCAGATACGGCACGACTTCGCCCACCACGTGACTCAGGGCTGGCGCGGCGCGGGCTGCGATCGCCGTGCGCAGCTTGGCCAAACCTTCGAAGTAGTCCCCTTGAAAAACCGCGCGAATGAAATGCGCGTTCTGCGAGGTGTTGAAGCGGCGCACGAGCTTCTCCAAAACCTCGCGATTCTTCCCGCCATAGGTGAACCACAACGAGGCCACGCGCCGGCCCTTTGGCGCGTCGTCGCTTCTGCAGCTCGTGGTGACGCTGGCCGCGGCGAGCCCGCTCACGAGCGCCCGCCGGCTCAGCACAACGCGAGCCCCGTCGCGCGATCGAACCAGCGCACGTCCTCCGGCAAAATCGCAAGCTCGACCGTACTGCCCACCGCGGGCGCATCGAAGCCGGAAACGCGGCTGCGCAGGGTTTGACCGGCGAGCTCGAGCGCGACGTGCGACTCGGCGCCGAGCGGCTCGATGGCAGTCACCCGTGCGTTGAACACACATTCGCCCGAAGCTCCGCCGGGGCGCCATTGAATGCGCTCGGGGCGAACGCCGAGCAGAAGATCGTCTGGTGCGCCTGCGGGCGCGGGAACACGCAGATCGCCGAGCTCGAACGCGCCGGCGGACAGCGCCGGTTCGAGCAGGTTCATCGGCGGGCTGCCGAAGAATCGCGCCACGAAGCTCGAAGCCGGAGACTCATAGATACGGCGCGGCACGTCGAGTTGCTCGATCTTGCCGGCGCGCAGCACCGCGATGCGATGCCCGAGCGTCATGGCTTCGACTTGGTCGTGCGTCACGTACAGCGCCGTGGCCGAGAGCTCGCGCAGCAGGTTGCCCAGCTCCACACGCAGCTCGGCCCGCAGCGCGGCGTCCAGGTTGGAGAGCGGTTCGTCGAACAGAAAGACCTGCGGCTTTCTCACGATGGCGCGTCCCATGGCGACGCGTTGCTGCTCGCCACCGCTGAGCTCGCCGGGCCGGCGTTCGAGCAGGCGCGTGATGCCGAGCAGCTCCGCAGCCGCGGCCACGCTCTTGTCGCGCTCGGCGCGCCCCGCGCCGCGCATCTTCAGTGGGAAGGCCAGAATGTCCCGCACCTTCATGTGCGGATACAGGGCGAATCCCTGAAACACCATGGCCACGTCGCGGTCCTGAGGCGGCACCCCGCGCATGCTGCGACCGCCAATCTCGATGACTCCGCCGTTCGGCTCGTCGAGGCCGGCCACTAGCCGCAAGGTCGTGCTCTTGCCACAACCCGAGGGCCCGACCAGGCACACCACTTCGCCGGCCGCGACGTCCAGGCTCAAGTCGTCGACGGCGCTGCGGTCGTTGCCGGAGAAGCGCCGGGTCAGGCCCTGAATACGAATTTGCGGAGTCATCGTCAGGCTCGGGCTCGAGGAGCCTCCTAGATACTGTTAGCCCGAGCCCGGCCTGCTTACCAATTCGCGCATGCCATGTTAGGCCTCCGGCGTGAGCTCGAGAGCGCGCTCGAGGCGTGCTGGTACAACGGCGAAGGTCGCTCTCGCGTGTGCGTTGAGCCTGGCGGGTGGCTGCGTGCGCCAAACGCCGCCGGCAACGGCACCGGCTGCACTTCCGAGGCTGGATTCGCACGGCACCGAAGCGGCTCGGCGGGTCCGGCTGCAGGCGGGCAAGACCACGCGGGAGCCCATGCCTTCGCCCGAGACGGAGCCCGTGCCCGCGTCCGACACACCTTCGAGCGCGCCCCCGCCCTTACCGCAGGGCACCACCGTGCTGCACATCGGA
>DATHEN010001271.1:0-8914 GCA_035318565.1 Polyangiaceae bacterium | reverse complement strand
AGCGGCGCACGACGAGATCGAGCAGCTCCTGCAGCTGTGCGTTCGAGACGCGATCGGTCAAACCCGTGAAGTAGCCGGAGTGCGCGTCGAGCGCGTTGTCCAGCCGATACCAGCATTCCATCGGTCGGCCGGGCCACATGTCACGTTCGAGGCTGGTTCGGCCTTCATTGCCGCGCACACGGACCGCGAGCTCCGCGAACAGATCGCGCGTGGCCAGCTCCACTTCGCTGCCCAGGTTTTTGGCGCTACCGCCCCCAAATAGTGGATCGAGACCGCATGCCGTGAGCGCGCGCCCGCCGTCCCGCAGCACGCGCGCGATGCGTGCCTCGGACACGCGCAATCCGAAAAAATCCGTGGCCACGTCCTCGAGCTGGTGGGCTTCGTCGAAGACCACGGCGTCGTAGTCGGGCAGCGCCCGACCCGGGTGTGGTCCGCGCAAGGCCAGATCCGCAAAGAACAGGTGATGGTTGACGATCAGCACGTCTGCCGCCTGCGCTTCGCGTTTCATGCGCGTCACGAAACACTCGCGGTGGTGCGCGCAGCTTGCGCCGATGCGCGTGTCGCTGGATGCGATCACTTCACGCCAGATCGGATCGTCTTCCGGCAATCCGGCGAGCTCGGCAATGTCACCGCTCTCACTTTGCTGCGCGAAACTCTCGAGGCTCGCCAGCGCGCGTGCGTGGCGCGGCCGCAGCGACTCCGGACTCTTGCGAAACTCGTTGAGGCGCCGCAGGCACACGTAGTTGCCGAGGCCCTTCATGACGCGCACGCGCGCGCGCATTCCGAAGGCACGCTCGAGCAGGGGTAGATCCTTGCTCACGATCTGCTCCTGCAGCGCGCGGGTCGCGGTCGAAATGACCACCTTTTTCCCACTCATAACCGCCGGCAGCAGGTAAGCGAGCGTCTTGCCCGTCCCGGTGCCGGCCTCGCAGAAGAGGATGCTCTCTTCACGCAGCGCTGCCTCCACGGCTTCCGCCATCAAGAGCTGGCCGGCGCGTGGTTCGTAACCTGGGAGCGCGCGCGCAAGCGGCCCCTGCGGACCTAGGAGTTCCCGTGCGGAAGCCAGCTCAACGCTCCTTCGGAGGCTCGTTGGCGACGCTCGAAGGCGGCGGCACCGGCTCTTCGCTGTCCAAAAACTTCACGCCACAAATCTGCCCATCGGCCTCGTCTTGCACCCAGACGACCTTGCCCTGGCGCCAGAGGGGAGGAACGACGTCGCCCAGGCTGAGCTCGTACACGGCGCCGAGCTCGAGTAGCTCCTCGAGGATCACGCGTACTCCGCCGCGGCTCGCGTTCAGGGTCCAGCCCTCGATCACGCGGCCGTCCGCACGCAAGTGCACCCGATCCGACGCTTCGTGGCGAGCGCCGCCTGCGCCCCGCCGCCGGGCCGATGCGTCGCCCGCGACCGTAGAAGGAGAATTCAGGTTGCGACGGGCCACACTGCACGGAACCATAGCAAACGTCAGGCACGGCCGTCCCGCCGGCTGCCGTTGCAGTCGCCGAAGCCGAGCCGGCGGCGACCCTGCAGCTTGACGGGAGTCACGCGCTCTGTAAGGTTCCGGGGCGGCGAGCTGCAAGGAATATGCCCAATCTATCCACGACCGACCTGAAGAAGGCTCTGCTTGCCGAAGGTTTCGAGATCTACCGGACGCTGGGAACTACCGTGATTCTGGCCGACCGCGTTCGCGACAACCTGATCATGGATAGCGCCGTGGCGGTGGTCTGCGAAGACGTGCTGAGGGCCCGCTTCACGGCGCGCGCACAGCGCAACGATTTCCCCGGCGAAAGCGAAGAGCAGCTGTTTCAGCGCGCACGCGAGCAGGTGAGCGGCGCGCTCGAAAGCGGGTATCGCGAAGTGCAGACTACAGTGGTTCCAATCCGCGACCCGAGCGACGGCACGCGCACACTCGACACCTGGTACGACGTCAACTTCGAAAAGAGCGTGGCGGACGTGAGCGAGCTCGCCGTCGAGCTGCGCTTCGCGCTTTCGCTGGACAAAACCGCGTCGCGGGCGTAGCCGCGCTAGCCGCGACTCGGTCCGCTTTTGGCAGCAAGTGCCCGGCGGCTGAAAAGGCAGAGGGTTTTCGGATGTTGGATATATTCAGACGCGGAGGCGTCGCCCAGCTCATCGTCGGCGCCATTGCCGTCACCATCATCATAGTTTTCGCGCTCGAGTTCCGGCCCGGGCGCGGCGCGGTGGCGCGCCTGACCGAAGACTGCGCGGTTCAGGTCGAGGACGGTTGTGTTTCGCAGAAAGAGTTTTTGGCGGCCTACGGCTTGATCGTGCCCTACGGCGCTTCGCCGAAGCTCGTGAAGCAGCTCGACGTCCGGCGGCACGTCGTCGGTGGCTTGATCGAGCGCGAGCTCTTGGTCGCGGAGGCCCAGCGACTCGGCATCGGCATCAGCACGACCGCGGTAGACGACGAGCTGGCCGCCGGGCGCTTCCATGTTTCCTTGCCCGTCAACCAGCGCACGCTGAGCCGGCAGCTGATCCTCTGCAAGGTGGAGCAGATGAGCGACCAGTGCGAACCCGGCAGTGAAATGCTGCGCTACGTACCGGACGTCAAGAGCGTGGAGACGGGCGAGTTCGACTACAAGAAGTACGAGCGTATCGTCCGCAACGTCGCCAACCGCGGCCCGCGCGAGTTCAAGGAGATGCAGGAGCGTGAGCTCCTCGCCGAACGCATGCGCAACCTGGTGCGCGCGCGCGTGCGGGTCTCGATCGAAGAGGCGCGCATGCAGTTCGACCGCGAACGCTCCAAGGCCACCGTGCGCACGGTGACCGCCAATCGCGATTGGTTCGCGCGCTACGTCGTTTCCTTAGGTAGCGACGAGGTGACGGCGTGGGATCAGAAGAACAAAGCAGCGGTGGACGCGGCGTGGGCGGCTGAGAAGCCGAGCTTCACGGCAGACTGCCCGCTGGTCAGCGAGATCACGCTGGTGTCGTCCCCCGATGCAGCGGAAGCGGAGCAAGCGGAGCAGCGCGCCAAGCTCGAACAGGCCGAAAAGCGCCTGCGCGAGGGCACACCCTTCGAGAGCGTCGCGCGCGCCGTGAGCCAGGCCCCGAGCGCCGTCAACGGTGGCTACCTCGGCTGCCTGACCGAAGCGTACGGCGCCGGAGCGGCCGAGCTGCTGCAGGCCGTCGGCAAGCTCGAGGCGGGCAAAGTAACGCCCATCGTACAGAGCTCGAGTGGTCTTACCCTCCTGAAGTTCCACGGCAAGCTCAAGAAGGAAGAGATCGACAAAGTCGGTCGCCGCGCGGTCGCCGAGCGTCTGGCGCTTCGTGCGCGCGCCGAAGAGCTGGCCAAGGACTTCAGCACACGGCTCATCGAACGCGCGAAGGGCGGCGCCAAGCTCGAGCAGGCCGTTCCCGAGCTCAGCCAGGAGTTCCTCAAGCAGCACGCGGCTCAGCGCGCAGGCGGCAGCCAAGAGGCGGCGCTCGCCGACGACACGCGGCCGAACCTCGAGATCAGCGCGCCGTTCGGCATCACCAGCAGCCCAATCCCCGACGCGCTGCCCGGCGAACCCGTGGCGAGCCATGCGTTCGCGCTCGAAAAGCCGGACGCCGTGCATCCCGCTCCGATCGCGACCGAGCGCGGCTTCGCCGTGCTGCAGCTCAAGGAGAAGGAGCTCAGCAAGCCCGAGCAGTTCGAGAAGGAAAAACACGAGATCGTGCGTTCCCTGGAGCACGCCAAGGCCACGGACGCGCTCGTGCGTTACCTCGCGCAGCTGCGCAAGACCTACGGCGACAAAGTCCGCCACGACAAGCGCTTGCTGGAAGACACGTCCGCCAAGGACCAACCCGGCGACAGCTGAAATGAGCGCCGCATGAGCCCGCTGCGGCTCGAGACGACTCTAGCGAACGGCGCCGAGCTGCTGGCGATTCACACGCCCGGGCTGAAGAGCGGCGTGATCGCCGCCCATGTTCGGGTGGGTTCGCGCTTCGAGCAGAGCGAGAACGCCGGCATCAGCCATTTTCTCGAGCACATGCTGTGCCGCGGAACGGCCCGCCACCCTTCGGCGCACGAGCAGGCGCTCGCGTTCGAAAGCGTTGCGGGGACGCTGAGCGCGGCCACGCTCGTCGATCATGGAACGCTGTCGGTGGCATTGCCGGCGGACACCTTCGACCCGGTCGCACCGCTCTTTGCCGAAACCTTCGAGGCGCCGTTGCTCACGGACATCGAGCTCGAGCGGGGCATCATCGAGGAAGAAATTCTCGAAGGGCTCGACGAATCCGGCAAGTCGATCGATGGCGACAACCTGGTGCGCGAGCTCTGCTTCGAGGATCACCCCTTGGGGTTTCCAATCACCGGCACGCTCGACCACGTGCGCCGTTTCGAACCGGCAATATTGAGAGCGCATCACGCGCGCCACTACACGGGCGCCTGCAGTGTCATCAGCGTCGCGGGTCCATTCGACCCCGAGCACGTGCTCGCGACCCTCACGCGCTGCTTCGAAGGCCTCGGCTCGGGCGCGGCGCCGAGCTTTCGAGCGCCCCCCGAGCAAACAGCGCCGCGCTTCCGTTACGTTCGCAACCCGGGCAGCCAGACGACTCTACGCATCGCGTTTCGTGCGCCCGGGCGCGGCGCAAAGCTCGAACCCGCCACCGAGCTCCTGCTGCGTACCCTGGACGACGGCATGTCGACCCGGCTCTATCACCAGATCTGCGACATACGCGGCCTTTGCTACGATATTTCCGCGGCATACGAGGCCTACGCCGACGTCGGCTTGTTCGACATTCAGACCGATACGCTGCACGAGCGCGCCGGCCAGGTGCTCGAAGAGACCTTCAACGTGCTGCGCGACTTGCGCAGTCACGGTCCGAGCGATGCCGAGCTCGCCAAGGCCAAGCGCCGCGCGAGCTGGGAGTTCTCGGCCATCTGGGACGACGCAGCCGAGCTCGCCGACTTCTGCGGAACGGCTCGCCTGCTCGGTATGACGTCGACTCCGGAGGCGCGCCGCGAAGAGCTGCTCGCCGTCAGCGTCGACGACGTGCGACAAGCAGCCACAAGCGTCTTCCGCCGCGATAGCCTGAGCGTCGTCGCCGTTGGCGTTCTGCCGCGACGCGCGCAGCACGCGCTAGCGCGCCTTGTCGAAACGTTTGGCTGATAGCGAGACGCCCGAGAACGCGGACGTCTCGCTACGGGATGGATCAGCTTCGCTTGCGGGCCTTGCGGCGCGTAGCAGGCCGTAACTCGACCTGCTCGTCACGCACCAACGCTTCCGCGATGCGCAGCACGCGCTGCCGGGTGGCAGCGCTCGCGCCTCGCAAGATGGCTCCTATGCGATCCTCCTTCGGACGCGGTTTCGACGGGGTGGAAAGTAAGTCAGCGACTTCTACTCCCAAGGCCCCGCTGAGCCGGGCCAGGGTTTCGAGGGAAGGGTTTGCATTCGCCGACGAGCGGCCACGAAGAACCCGCTCGAGGCGGGCCACCGTTTCCACTGTCACGCCGGCTCGAGAGGCCAGCTCCGCCTGGGTTACACCTGCTTCCAGCCGAAGTTGCCTGACACGATCCGCTAAACGTATGGCAATATCTCTCACACTTTGCTCGGGCGGGGTTAATGCGTGGCCCCTCTGATTACGCGCGTACACTACGAAATCTGGAATAGCTGTCATTCCTCGTATTCGCCTGGACTTCAAACGCTTGCCCCGAAACACCATTTGCTCAGGGCACAAACCCACCCGCGGGTGCTCGTTGAAGTGCATCGGGCAACCGGGATGTCACATCGCGCTCCCGGAAGTGTTGCCACCAACTGGACGCGCACTGCCTGTGAACGCTCGCGCGCCCACAGGTTCAAAGCACTTGCCATGCCGAACCTCCGGCACGGGGTCCCAACTACTTACAAGGCCACGCGCTTCGCACCGAGCGGCCGTGTTTTCACCACTGAAAGCAGTTCGAACACGTTTGCAAAGCAGACCCGGCCGGCCGCACCCCAGTGGCGAGGCCCAGGCCTGCGGGCCGTCCGCCTCAAAATGGAAACCGGGGATGCGGCGCGCGATCCTCCACCCGAGTGGCCTCTACGCGCTCGAGCAGGCCCCCCGCGACGACCGCTAGCGAGGCTCCCACGAGCCACTCGGCGCGTGCGCCAGTCGCGCGCGTTCTGAATACGGCCGCGTAGCAGCGACCGACTGCCGCACCGAAGGCAAGCGCATAGCCTTCGAGCTCGGCGCCGTCCTGCGCCAGCCGAACGCCAGCAATCACCCGCCCGTGGTAGCCCGAAGGCGAGCGCAATCGGCGGATCTCGACGGCGTCGTCCGGAGCCGGCTCGGGGATGCTCGGCAGCCATGCTCGCGCTTGCGACTCGCACTGCTCATCGCTACCGAGACGCGCTGCCGACCACCCGCGCACGCGCAGCTCACTGCGTGACCCTTCGTGGCGAGCCACGAACCAGCGCTCGCTCGTGTCGTCGATGCTCCACTCCGCGAACTCCGGAAGCGGCACCACCAGCGCGAAGCGCGGCAGCGTGACGCTCCTCCAGCTTGCGCCGCGCAGCTGTCCCGGTTCATGCCGCATTGCGGCGGAGTCCTGGTCCGCGCTCTTCGCCTTGGCCACCGTGTCGATCTGCTGCGCCGTGCCACACGCCGTGCACAGCAGTGCGACGCAAACGCCCCAGGCAAAGCCCAAAAAGCCCGGCGTTTCGAGATTGCAGCGCGAGACCAACACGGCAACTGCTTTACTCGAGGAGCCCGAGCCGTTGCCTTATTTTCATCGACTGGGCAATCCCTCGTGGTATTTGAACCGAGCAGTTGCTGCTTGCGGGGATGTGGTCGTTCTCGATTTTCCCGCCGCACCCTGGGCCCACTGGAAGCGCAATAATCCGCGGTGACGAGCACCGCCGGTGGGGCTGCCAGAACACGGAGTAGCTGTTCTAACAGGAACTACGCCCATGGATGAACAACGCCAGAGGTCCGGTCGAGGCCGGAGGCGAAGGCGCAAGGCTCGGCCCAATTCGCGGCCCGTATCGGAGCCCATTTTGATCGCCGCGCGGCGCCCGAACTCGCCGCTCTTGCACAACGAGAAGGCGCGGCCAGCAGCGAGCGCCTCGGCAGCGCCCGCAAACGGCACTTCGACCGAGCATCTCTCGCAGCCGCGCCCATCTCGCCCGCCGGAGCCTGCCGCGCCGCCGCGCCGGAGCGCGCGCATCGTGCAGATCGCGGGCTCCAGCTCCGACGAGCCCGAAAAAGAGCGGCTGCGCTTGTTGAGTCGTTTGCTGGGCTCGGAAGGACGTGGAGCCATATCTCGCGCCGCGGAAGAGTACCGGCGCGCTGGCTTCGAGTTCCCCGCGGAGCAAGCCGTGCAGCTGCAGCTACTCGAACACGCGGACGAGGACCAGGCGCGTCAGGCCATCTCCGCACTGAGTGCGCTGCTCGAGAACGAGCCGCCCATCAAGAAGCCCATCTTCGAGCAACGCCTGCGCCGGCTCGAGGAGTACGCCGACGAAGTCGCCACCCGCAGCGCCGCGGCTGCATTGCGTCGCGTGATTCGTGCCTGACCCGAAAACCGCGGGCCCGAGTGCACGCGAATTCGAAGCCCGTTTGCGCGAGCTCACGGCGAGCCTCGGACGGGAACGCGCCAATCAAGGCTGCGTCGAGTGTGTGGGCTGCAGCAGTTGCAACGGCTGCACGTTCTGCCGCGATTCGGAGCGTCTGGTGCGCTCGCACTATTGCGTGCGCTGCTCCATGTGCACGGACTGTTCGCACTGCCGGAGCTCGCGCGGCCTCATCGCGTGTCATCACTGCGTGGAGTGCGAAGCATGTTCCTCGAGCGCGTATCTCGTGAAGTGCAGCGCGCTCACGAACTGCTTGTATTGCTTTGGCTGCGTCGGCCTGAGCGGCAAGGAGTTCCATATCTTGAATGAGCCGTATTCCAAGAGCGACTACTTCGCGCTGACGCGCCGCCTGGGCCAAGAGCTGAAGCTCTGAACGCGCCGGACTGGTGAAGAGTGGGCACGCTTCCCGACGCGGCGCTCGAGGCACTCTGGAAGAACGCTCTCGATCACTGGGACGACGATCGCGCGCACGCCGCGTTCCTCGAACACTGCCAGCGCACCGGGCAACTCGCCGAAGCAGCGGCACGGTACCGTGGAATGAAGGGCGACCGTATCCGCGGACCCAGCGCCGAAAAGCGGCTCCAGGGCGTAGCCACGCTGGCGGTGCTCGCCCTGGAAGCCTCGCGCAGCTCGCCGCGCGAATCGGGGCGCAGCTCCACGGCGCTCGTGCTGGTGGTGCTGTTCCTGGCCGGTACCCTGGCCCTCACCGTGTATGCCTCCATGCGCTGAACGGAGCAGGGGTGCGTGGCTCGCTCACCCCGTGCCCGCGGCAGTCGCTGCCAACGCACAGTACCGGCAGAAAATTATGAATTCTTGTCGATGCTTAGCCGCTGTTGCGAGCGGCGCCGAACGTGGGTAGGAAGGATCGAATCGTCGAGCGAGGCGAGCGCGTGAGGCGGGGGGCTCGATCGCAGCGCCGTCGGCGGTGAATTCGGGTTAGACAGCGCCTGCACCAAAGGCGCTCAACATGAGCACAGGGAGGCCCTCCACATGAGATTCACGTCAATTGCTGCGCTATTCGTCCTCGCCGCTGCCGCGGGCTGCGGTTCGGATTCGAAGCCACCACCCGCTTCGCCCTCCGGAGGCACGGACGATTCGCTGGCAACCGCCAATCTTCAACCCCCGAAGGACGAAAAACCCGGGGACAATCCCAACCAGAGCCAGATCAACATCAGCGACGAGATCAAGAAGGCCTGCGGGATCTCGGATGCGGACGCCTTCTTCGCCTTCGACTCCGCAAACATTCGCGAGCAAGATCACCGCGTGCTCGGTCAGCTGGCCACCTGCTTCAGCACGGGGCCGCTCAAAGGCCGCGAGATGCGCCTGGTGGGTCACGCTGATCCACGCGGCGAGCCGGAGTACA
>DATHEN010001270.1:0-3351 GCA_035318565.1 Polyangiaceae bacterium | reverse complement strand
CAAGCCGGAGATCGTCGCGTACGTGCGCGAGCGACTGCAGATGCCGATCGTGCAGGGCACGCTCGAGAACGCGGGCTTCGCCGATGGCAGCCACGACGTGGTGCTGATGATGGAGTACCTCGAGCACGAGCTCGACCCGCGCGGCACCTTGCTCGAGGCGCGCCGCGTGCTGCGCGCGGGCGGCCACCTCGGGCTCGAGCTGCCGTACATCGGCTGGGCCGGCCGCATGTTCGGCCCCAACTGGTGGAACCTCGACATCCCGCGCCACCTGATCTTCTTCACCCCCGACACCCTATCCAAGATGCTCGCGCAGTGCGGCTTCGAGCTGGTCAGCGTGCGCCCGTTCAGCTTGCCGCTCTACGTCGGCATGAGCATGGTGCAGGCGCTCGGTCTGCGTCACTGGCGCAAGTACAAGGACGTCTATCCGATCCTATCGACCTTGCTGGCTCTGCCGCTGGTGCCTTTCACCGCGCTGATGCCGGAGTTCATGTTCGCGGTCGCCCGCGCGAAGTGACCGCTGCCTCGGCAAAACATCGCCTGACGCAATCAGTGAAAGCACGAGCCAGGACTGTTGGCCTGCCATGCTTCGTCGTTACAGCGCAGATAGTTCTCGCGAGGCCCGTAGCAGCTCAGGCCGTAGTGGCAGAGCGTGCCCTGCGCGTCACAGCCCTCGCCTACATTTGGCAGCTCGACGGGACAGTCGGGGTTCTGCGGTGGTGCGAAGCAGATCCACACGTGCGGGATGCTCGGCGGCGCGTTGGGCGGACCGCAATAGCATCTCACCTCATCGTATGCGCACGGCTGAGCTGACCCCGGAAGTGCGGCCTCGCACGGAGCTCGGTTGCTCGGCATCGCGCCCGGGCAGAAGTCGGCGGGCAGGTCGTCACAGGGCCACTGTTCCTTGGATGGCGGCACGGTCCAGACGCCGTCGCAGACGTACAGCCGGCGACACTCCGCGCTGGGAGAGTCGCCGTATCCACAGCTGAGATCCGCGCGCCCGCACGCCGCGCCGGCGCTGGGCTCGACCTCGGGGCACTCGGGGCGCACTACGCGCCTGCCTGACGTGCCCGCCGCATCAGCGCGCGAGTGTAGGGCTCACCCGTCAGCTGAATCGTGAGCGCTTGCGCGAAGCCAGCTTTGAGAAAAGCGCGCACGGAGCGGGTGTTGTCCGTCTGCGGATCGCTGAGGCAGGCGGCGATGCCCGGTTGGGCAAACACGATGTGATCGACGAACGTCCGTAGCGCGCGCGAGCCCAACCCGAGGCCGATCTGCTCGACCTCACCGATCGCCAAGTCGACGCCCGCGCTGTCTGCGCTGGCGCCGAGCTGCGCGGCGTGGACTGGGTAGTCCGCCCACCGGTACCACTGGATCCAACCCACCGGGACGGCCCCGCTCTCGATCAGGAACACGTGGCTCGGCTCGCGGCCATCGATGCGCGGCAGGTACTTTGCGCGCACGCCCGCCAGGTCCTGCGGTCCGTGCCACCAGCGGTCGACATGCGGAGCGGTCAGCCAAGCTTGCAGCAGCGGCAGGTGCTGACTCGCGAGCGCTCGAAAACCGATCTCCTCGGACATGGTACGCGCGCCCCTCATGCCAACAGTCGCAACAGATCGGTCAGCGACCCGACGGTGATGTCGGCTCCCTCGATGCCGGTATTGCCAGAGCGTTCGATCAGAATCGCTGTGAATCCCGCCTCGTTCGCGGCTGTGATGTCCTTTTGCTCATTGCCAACATATGCGAGCCGTCGTGGCTCGATCTCGAGCGAGCGACTCACGCAAAGCAGACCCGCGGGCGACGGCTTTCGAAAGCCCACGTCGACCGAAGTAAAGAAAGAAACGAAGAAGTCAGCGAGCTGTGCATCTCGCAAGTCCTGCTCGAACAACGATTTCTTCATGCCGTAGGGAACATCAGAGAGGACAGACATCGGTAGGCCAGCATGCGACAAATCCGCAAGAGCGACTGCCGCATCCGCGTACACAGTCAGACCCCTTTGGAAGTAGCGAAAGAACGCCCGCTCTGCTTTGTCCAAGAGCTCTCGATGGCCGGGCTGCCACGAATCGAGCAGCTCGCCGAAGATCTGGCTCGACGCGACCTCATACGTTCGGGGCACGACCCGAGTATTGTATCGCCTCAATAACTCCTGGCCAAAGTCCAGCCTGGCCGCGGTCACCTCGATATCGCACGCCTCTGCGACCCCTCGGAGAGCCGCGCGATAGTGCTCCGACCAGCTCAGCGCAATCCCCTCATAGAAAGCGAGGGTCTCGCCAAAGTCGAAAACGAACCCGTCAACTCTCATGGACCCCCGCACTTGGATCTACCTCTACCACGTGGCTCCTGGCAATCGACGTCCGTTGCCGTCTCGCAGCTAGAGACGTTGACCTTGCTGCACGATCGGCGCTAGGTCAGCGCATGAGCGATGTCGCCGATGCCACGTCCCAGCGCGAACCTCGGCTCGGCGACTACGCCGCGGTCACCGCTGTCCTGACTGCTTTCTGCGTTGCGCTGATCGTTGCGGTGCGAGCCGGTGCCGCGCAGCCAGCCCTGCCGCAAGCGTTGATCCCGCCGATGCTCGGGCTGTTCGCGCTCACCGCGCTGGTGTGGCTGCTCATGGTGGTCGTGCGCAACGTGTCGATCATGCTCGGCCGGGTGTCGGTGCGGTACTACGTCGCCTACGCGTCCCACACTCCGAGCGAGAAGATCGAACGGCCGGCGCGTGTGTTCAACAACCTGATGCAGGTGCCGACCTTGTTCTACGTGGTGTGCCTGCTCTGCTTGGTCACGGGGGACGTGGACGCCGCACAGGTCACGCTCGCCTGTATTTACGTCGCCGCGCGCTGCCTGCACGCGGTCGTGTATATGGGGTGGAACCGCGTGCAGTGGCGCTTCGCGTGCTGGGTCGCGAGCTGCATCGCGCTCGGAGTGATCTGGACCCGGTTCGCATTGCTGAACGCGGGTCACTGATCGAGGGAGCTCGGGAGGCGATGAGCGATGCGCGGAAGACCGATCCTTCTGAGCGCGGTATGGCTGCTCTCGGGGTCACTGACATGCCCCGCGGCCGCAGTGGCCGACTGTCTGCTGCCTCCGCTCGAGCTGCTTTGGTCTCGTCGTGGCTAGGGGTCGCCGCGCTGATCTGGGCGTTGCGGAGACGTCGGCCAGCGGCGCGACAGGCCCGGTAACCCCGCTCGACGGCGCAGCTCTCGGCACTCAGCCCGGCGCGTCGCTCGGCTTCTTGAACACCACCTGCACGTCCGTGTGGCGATCGAAGAAGTAGCCGAACAGAGCATAGAACGGCGTCATCGGGCTGAGCATCTTCGCCGTCAGCTGAACGGGCTCCGCCACCAAGTCGAACAC
>DATHEN010001269.1:0-3000 GCA_035318565.1 Polyangiaceae bacterium | reverse complement strand
GATCGCGGTTTTCCGCGATCAAGCGCAGCTGAACGTCATAGTTCTCGTTCGCCGCTTCGTCGCGGAAGCGCGACAGCTCCTCGTCTCCGCCTACCATCAAGCGCAGCGCGGTCGCGATGTCTTCGGTGCGCACGCCCAGATCCGCCGCGCGCTCGCGGTCGATCACCACGCGCAGCTCCGGCCGATCCAGCCTCAGAGTCGTGTCCGCATCCACGATTCCGCCGAGCTTGCGCGAGCGTTCCTTGAGGTCCTGCGTGTAGCGCGCCAGCGCTTCGAGATCCGGACCTTGCAGCGCAAAGTCGATCTCGAAGTTGCCTCCGCCGATGTTGAACGCCGGCACGTTGCGGACGGCGCAGCGCAGATCCGGGTATTTGCGCAGCTTTTTGCGAACTTCCCCCATCACGTCGCGCTGCGAGTAGTTGCCCTGGAAGGCCGCGTGCGGGCGTAGGACCGCCGTTTCGCGCAGCAACCGTGAGATCGAGAAGGTGCGCTCCTCGTGAGGGGCGATGCGCACGAACAGATCGGCCGAGCTCACGCCACCCACGAAGCTGCCGCCCACGAGCGCGAGCACGGAGCGAACCCCGCGCACGCTCTTGAGGTCGGCGCGAACGCGCTGGATCACGTCGTCCATCGCGGCGGCGCTCGCGTTCAGGGGCGCGGTGATGCGGATCTCGAACTCGGCTTCGTCGACGTCGGACGGCACGTATTCCTGTTTGACGAGGCCGTACAAGGGCACGGAGCTGGCGACCAGCACGAGCGCGAACAGCGATACGCCGAGCCGGTGGCGCATCGCGAATTCGAGCGCCCGCGTGTAGCCGCTGTCGATGTACGCGTAGACGCCGCGGCGTGAACGTTCGGGATCGTGTGCGCTGGTGCTGGTTCCCGCAGGGATGGCCTTCAAGAGCCGCGCGCTCATCATGGGGGTCAGCGTGAAAGACACCAGCAAGCTGACCAGAATCGCGACCGCCGCGGTGAAGCCGAACTGGAACAGAAATCGCCCCGAGATCGACGACATGAACGACACTGGCACGAAGATCACGACCAGAGAGAGCGTCGTGGCGAGCACCGCCAACCCGATCTCGCGCGTGGCTTCACGCGCAGCGTCGAACGGGTTCATGTGTTTCTCTTCGACGAAGCGGAAAATGTTCTCGAGCACGACGATGGCATCGTCGATCACGATGCCCACCATCAACACGAGCGCCAGCATGGTCACGCTGTTCAGCGTGAACTCGAGCGCCCACATCATGCCGAAGGTGGCGATCACCGCCACCGGGATGGCAATGCCTGCGATCACCGTCGAGCGCCAGGAGCGCATGAAGAATAGCACTACCAGGCACGCCAGAATGCTGCCGAGCACGAGGTGCACGTTGATCTCGTGCAGCGCGGCGTGAATGTAACGTGATTGATCCCGCACCACCTCGAGCTTCACGTCCTCCGGGATCTGTGCGGAAATCCGCGCCAGGTTGGCCTTTACGGCCTCGATCACCGCGACGGTGTTCGCGCCCGACTGCCGCACGATTTCCAGGACCACGGTGGGCTTGCCGTCCAGACGCGCCAGCGATCGCTGCTCGTAGGTGCCGTCCTCGGCATAGCCGATGTCGCGCACGCGCACAGGACGCCCGTCGATGTTCGCCACGACGAGCGCGTTGAAGCCTTCTGCGTCCTGGAAGCGTCCGAGCGTTCGCAGTGTACGCTCTTCGGCTCCGCGGGTGACGTTCCCGGCGGGGATGTTGGCATTTTGCTGCACGATGGCGTCGCGCACCGCTGTGATCGGCAAGCGGTAGGCAGCCAGACGATCGGCGTCCACCCAGACTTTCATGGCGCGCTGCTGCGCGCCCGTCACGCGCACTTCTCCGACGCCGGAGGCGCGTTCGAGTTGCACCCGCACGACCTTGTCGGCAATTTCGCTGAGCTCGCGCAACGAGCGTTCCGCCGAGAGCGCGATGCTCATCACCGGAGTGGTGTCGTTGTCCTGCTTGGCTACGAGCGGTGGATTCGTGCCCTCGGGCAGCCGTCCGAGCGCGCCCTGAACGCGATCGCGCACGTCTTGAGCCGCGTCGTCCACGTCCCGACTGAGGTCGAACGTGGCGACCACGACCGACGAGCCGGATGTCGAAATCGAGCGTAGCTCGCGGATACCTTCGACTGTGTTGACGACCTCTTCGAGCTCTTCGCTGATTTCCGACTCGACGTCTTCGGGTGCGCCGCCCGGCAGCGTGGTGCGCACCATGATGGTGGGCAGATCCACGGCCGGAAAGCGGTCCACACCGAGGCTCGTGTACGCGGCGCCGCCGACCACGACCATCGCCAGGATCAGCATGGCCGCGAACACGGGCCGGCGAATGCAGAGCTCGGCGAGTTTTTGCACGCTCTAGTGTCCCGTCTCTGCCCTGAGCCGAAGTTCTGATGCGAATCTCTGATTCACCACGCTAACTCCCGGGCACGGCGCGTACGGGCTGCCCGTGTTGGAGCGAGCCCGGTCGGACCACGACTGCTTCGTCCTTCCGGAGACCGGACAAGACCTCCGTGCGCTCGCCCGACGTCTTACCCACCGTGATCCGCTTTTCGACGGCTTTGCCGTTCACTACCGTGATCACTTTCTGCAAACCGGCAAATTGCACGATCGCGCTCGCCGGCACGGTGAGTGCCGGAGTCTTGCCAATCACGATACGCGCATGCGCGAAGCTCCCCGGCCGCAGATTGCCCGGGTTTTGGATGTCCGCTTCCACGAGCAGGCTGCGACTCTGCTGCTCGATGGCCGGGGCCAAGCGCGCCACTTTGCCCGTATAGGTGGCTTTGTCGCCTTCGATCGTGACGCGCACGTCTTGTCCCGCCTGAACGTTGGCGGCTTCGCGCTCTGGAATTCCGACCCGCAAACGCAACGGATTGATACGCACGATCTCGAGCAGGGGAGCTCCGGCCGTCAGATACGCGCCGACGCTTGCGTGTCGAACTTGAACGATGCCGTCGATCGGCGAGCGGATCACGGTGTCCGAGAGT
>DATHEN010001268.1:0-4370 GCA_035318565.1 Polyangiaceae bacterium | reverse complement strand
GCACGCTCGCCCAGCGCTCGCAGCTCCGCGTCGTGCGACGTGAGCTCTCCGGGAGAGGGCGCGCGTCCCGGGCAGCGCTGCTGCACCAATACCAGCGTGCGCCGCAGCAGATTGCCGAGCTGATCCGCCAATTCGGACGCGCGCAGCGCCGTGAGCCGCGCTTCGGAAAAATCCGAATCCGCGGTCGTGTGCAGTTGGCGCAGCACGTAGTAGCGAAACGCGTCGCGACCCTGCTTGCGGATCAGTTCGAAGGGGTCGACCGCATTACCCAGAGACTTGCCGATTTTTCGACCCTCGACGGTCACATAGCCGTGTACGAGCAACTCGCTTGGTAGCTCGAGGCCGGCCGAGAGCAAGATGGCTGGCCAGTACGCTGCGTGAAAACGCAAGATACCCTTGCCGATGACATGCGTACGCCGCGTGGAAGGCGTCCAGTAACGTTCCAAAAGCGACGGATCTCCAGCGTATCCCAGCGCAGAGATGTAATTGGCCAGCGCGTCGAACCAGACATAGACGACCTGCTCTGGATCACCGGGAACCGGGATCCCCCAGCCCCGCGCACGCGCGCGCGGGCGAGAGACGCTGAAGTCTGCGAGGCCGCGCTCCAGAAACCCCAGGATTTCGTGCTTGCGCGCGGCGGGTCGCACATGGAGCACGTCCGCTTCGACGAGCCGGCGCACGTGCTCGCCGTAGCGGGAGGCACGAAAGAAGTAGTTGTTCTCTTCGATGGCTTCGAGCGCCGTCGCATGTTCCGGGCAGAAGTTCGACTCGAGCTCACCTTCGGCAAAGAACTGCTCGCAGCCGCCGCAATAGAGGCCGCGGTAGGCGCGCGGATAGATGTCGCCGGCGCGGGCACAGGCGCGCCACAGCTCGGCGACCGCGGGTGCGTGGCGTCGATCCGAGCTCGTCTTCACGAAGTCGTCGAAGTCCACGTCCAGCGTACCGGCCAGGCGCGTGAAAGAAGCGGAGTTTTCCGCGACCAACAGCGCCGGCGTCGTGCCCGCGCTGGCGGCAGCTCGCACGGTTTTCAAGCTGTTGTCGTCCGTTCCGGATTGGAAACGAACATCCCAGCCCTGACGGCGGCGCTGTCTGACGATGGCGTCGGCAAGCACGTACTCCTGCGCGTGGCCCAGGTGAGGCGGACCGTTTACGTACGCGATGGCCGTGGTGACGAAACTGCGGGGGGTGTCGTTTGACATGGGTGCATCTCCTCGAGCGGTCAGGAGGGGCACCCGCGAGCAGCCGGTGAGCGTGAGCAGCACGTCGAAGGCCGCCACGGGCGGCCTCGGAGCTGTCAATAGGTTCTCTTCGCTAGACAGATTCCGGCAAGGTCGCGCCGCGCGTGAAGCGCGTCGACATCACCGGCCGCATGCTCTGACGAATGGAATACATGACCTGCGAAGGGTGAATTGCCGCACGAACTTTGTCAACGTCGGCCCCCGAAACGGCCCAAAGGCGCGTCATTTTCTGGCAGCGGTCCAGTTCGTGGCAAGAGTGGTAAGACAGCACCTCACGATGCCTGCCAGCAGCCTCCTCGCCCTGATCGACGACATCGCCACCATTCTCGATGACGTGGCGGTCCTCACCAAGGTCGCTACCAAGAAGACGGCGGGCGTTCTGGGAGACGACCTTGCGCTGAACGCGCAGCAGGTCACTGGCTTACGCGCCGACCGCGAGCTTCCAGTCGTGTGGGCGGTGGCGAAAGGTTCGGTCGTCAATAAGGCCATCTTGGTTCCGGCCGCGCTCGGCATCAGCGCCATCGCGCCGTGGGCCGTCACGCCACTGCTCATGTTCGGAGGGGCCTTCTTGTGCTTCGAGGGTGTGGAGAAGCTCGCGCACAAGTACTTGCACGGCCCCGCGGAAGAACAGGCGCACCACAAGGAACTGCTCGAAGCGATCGCCGACCCAGCGGTGGATCTCGTCGCCCTCGAGAAAGAAAAGATCAAGGGTGCCGTCCGCACGGACTTCATTCTGTCCGCCGAGATCGTCACGATTGCTCTAGGTACCGTGGCCACGGCGCCGTTTGCTACCCGTGTCTCGGTCCTGGTCGCGATCGCCGCGCTGATGACCGTCGGGGTTTATGGTCTCGTGGCCGGCATCGTCAAGCTCGACGACCTTGGCCAGCACCTCACGCGCGAAGGTGCTTCCGGCGTCCGCCGAAGTATCGGTGCCGGGATTCTGAAGACGGCGCCCTACCTCATGAAAGGCCTGTCCATCGCCGGCACCGTCGCCATGTTCCTCGTGGGCGGCGGCATTCTGACGCACGGGTTACCCGTGTTGCATCATGCCGCGGAGCGGATGGTCCACGCCGCCGACGACATTCCGACGGTGGGCGGAGTGCTCGCCAGCGTGGGTCCGCTGATACTGGATCTGCTGGTGGGTCTTCTCGCGGGCGCGCTGCTCTTGGCGCTGGTGAACGGCGCCAAGCGCATCGTGCGCGGCAAGAAGGCCGCGACGAGTGACGGCTGAGGCGTAGTCAGCGCGGAATCAAACAGGGCTCGACGCGTTGGCGCTGGCCGCTTGCGTCTTGCCGGGCGGTGTCGCCGGGGTGCTGGAAGCGGGCGGCATTTTCTCGGCCGTCAGCGCGTTTTCTGCGCGGTTCTCCAGCGCCGTGATCACCTGGTTGAGTTTCTCGGGAACTGCTCGAGACTCCTGGCACAGCGTCTTGACGTTGCGCCAGAACTGAAGCTCCAGGTTGTGGAGAGCTGCACCCGTCTTATCCGACAGTTCGCGTGAACGCGCTGCCCAGGTGGAGCTCAAATTCTGCGTGCGTGCCTTCAAGTCAGTGGTGACCTGCATGACGAAACCCTCCTTCAGCGCCCAGCGCGCCGCTCCTGCGACGCACTATAAGTGCGAATGTGTATATGTATCGTTAGTGGCGAGTCAAGAGCGGATGCTCGCGTGTGCCCTGGCGCATTCGCCGCATTCATTGTCTTTCGCGCACAAGAACACGAGGGGGTTTGCGGCGAGGTGTTCCAGCGCGATCTCCACGATGTCGTGCGCGTTGCAGCAGCGTGCAGTCGCGTTACCCACCGTGCCCTCGCGCTGCCGCCCGCGAGCGCGCAACCACGTCTCCGCGAGTCGGAAATTTACGCAGCAGTGGTCGGTCTCCGCAATGAGTACGCTGCGGGCCACGCCGTTTTCTACGACGATGCAAGGATGTGAGACGGAATAGGGCACGCGCGCGATCGACTCGGCCAGGTGAAGCGTCGTGTTCTCGCTGTGGGTCACTCCAAGGAGCAAAATCTGGCCGCCGAGCTCGTGGACGCGACCGACGGGACTGTCCGCACCATGAGGGGGCGAAAGCGGTTGTGGCGCGCAAATATGCGCTGCAGCGGGGCCCTGCGCCGCGAACGAAGCACCAGGATGTGTGCTGCGCAGGACACCGGGCTGACGCCAAAACAGCTCGGCCGTGATTCCCATGTCGGCTGTCGGTGTGGAGCCGGGATCGAATACGGATTCGCCGTCGGTCATGGTCGGCATGACGAGCGTGCCGTTCGGCCCGAGCGCGTGGCGCAGGGCTAGAATCAAGCCCAGCGGGCCGCCCTCCACCGGCTGAACGGCTTTGAACGAGGTGTGCACGAGTAGTACCCCGCCAGCACGCACCCCGAGGCTCGTCAGCTGCAAGGCCAGGCTCGAGACGCTGTGAAGCGCGCGGTTCACGGCGCGGGCTCGCTTTCCCGGCGCACGAATTGTTCGACGAATGCGGACGCCGGGTGACGCTCGAGCTCGGACCAGGTGCCTTGCTGCGTGATACGGCCGGCTTCGATGACCGCGATCTGCCGGCCGAGTGCGCGCGCCTCGTTCGGATCGTGGGTGACGACCACGCTCGGCACGGCCAGCTCGGACAGGTACGCAGCCAGGAACAGCCGGACTTTGTGACGCGCGGAAGTATCGAGAGCGGCGAGCGGCTCGTCGAGCAAGAGCGCGGAGGGACGTACCGAGAGCGCTCGCGCCAGTGCTACACGCTGCCTTTCGCCACCGGAGAGCGCGGTGGCGCGCCGCTCAGCGAGCGCTTCGAGCTCGAGCTCCGCGAGCATGGCGCGTGCTCGCTCGCTGCGCTCGCGCCGCTGGACGAAAGCCGGCGAGCTCGCGAGCGCAAATTCTATGTTCCCTCGCACCGTCAGGTGCGGGAAGAGCGCGTAATGTTGCGGCATGTAGCCGAGGCCGCGTGCTTCGACCGGCACATCCACCCCTGCAGCCGAATCGAACAGCACCCGATTCGTCACCTCGATACGCCCGCGCGCGGGTCGCAGCACACCCAGCAGCATCAGTAGAACACTGCTCTTGCCGCTCGCGTTCGGGCCGACCAGGATGAGCGTCCCGTCCCCCGCTTGGACTTCGACGTCCAGGTGAAGTGCCCCGAGCTT
>DATHEN010001267.1:0-4298 GCA_035318565.1 Polyangiaceae bacterium | reverse complement strand
CCGGCGGATAGACGGCGGAGGCACCCGCGCTCCCACCGCTGCCACCGGGCGGCATCTCGCCACAGGTGGGCACGGCGCCGGTGAGCACGAGGCTCGCGCTCAGGGTCAGCGTTTTGAACATGAAGAAACCTCCGGGTCGAGAGCGGAGCGCGTTCCGCTATCCTGTCATACGCGGCACGCGCTGCGATCGGCTCAGCGAAGTGACGGCTCACACTCGCGAAGGCGCAGCCCGCGCGCTGCATTGTCGCCGGAAAAATCTACCAGCGGCGCTCGTGTCCTGAGTCCGCATATCGCCATAAAGTCGAGCGGCCGCAGCGGATTCAGGAGCTGAATTTCGGCGAATCTTTTGATTCACGACCCTAGCTCGCGCGCTCATCGCTGGCGGGCTGCTGCTCCGTCGCGAGCTCCGCGTCGTCGTGCCAGCCGTGCTCGTCGCCGTTCTCCAAACTCGCGCGGTCTTGCTCGAATTGGCGCTCGAGCTGCTCGCGCGCGTCGATGGCGATTTGCGTGCGCCGCGCGACGTCGTCGAAATGCGGCAAGATGGCGTTCATCACCGCGACGTTGTGAGTGCGAAAACGGTCTGCGCGTTCGCGGGCCTCGTAACGGCCGACGCCCAGGATTTCGAGCGCGCGCCGGCCAACGACCAGCGCAGCTTCGAACGTTTCACGCTCCACGATGGTCACGTCGCGCCGGCGCAGCTCCAGGTAGTGGCCGACATTTCGCGCGCGGGCCACGATCGGAAGCTTCGGAAAATGTTCACGCACGGCGTCGACGAGCGCAAGGCTCGTTGTCGGATCGTCGATGGCGTTCACGAGCACTCGCGCCCGGCTCGCGCCTGCGGCGTGCAACAGATCCGTGCGCGTGGCGTCTCCATAGTAAACGCGAAAGCGAAATCTCTTGAGGAGCTCGATTTGATCGGGATCGTGGTCCAGCACGGTCGCCTTGATCCCGCTCGCGAACAGCAGCCGTCCCACGATTTGTCCGAAGCGTCCGAAGCCAGCGATGATCACCGGAGAATCGTGGTCATCGATCAGGTCATCCTCGCGCTGCTCCCGCGCGCTGCGACTCATGAGCAAGCGATCGTGCAGCAGCAGGGCGAACGGCGTGAGCGCCATGGACAGCGCCACTGCCAGCGTCAACAGCGCGTCCCAGTTACCCGGCAGGAGTCGGGCGGAGCGCGCCACGCCGAAGATCACGAAGGCAAACTCGCCGCCCTGAGCCAGCAGCACCGCGAACAGCCAGCGTTGCTGCGGTGCAATCGCCAGTGGTGCGGCGACGACACGCAGGGCGGCCCCCTTGGCCAGCTGAAAGCCCAGCACGAGTCCGACCACCCACAGCGGTTCACTGCGAATGAGCCCGAAATCGATGCTCATGCCCACGGCGATGAAAAACAGACCCATGAGCAGCCCCTTGAAGGGCTCGATGTCCGTTTCGAGTGCGTGCCGATACTCGGAGCCGGCCAGGAGCACCCCGGCCAAAAATGCGCCGAGCGCCATGGACACTCCGGCGCGCGCCATCAACGCGGCGATGCCGAGCACCAGCAGCAACGTGAACGCCGTGAACACCTCGCGCAAACCGGTGCGCGCGATGAACCGCAGGATGGGACGGGTCAAGAACCTGCCGATGACGAACACCGCCACGATCGCGCCCAGCACCTTCAGCGCGCTCCACGCGCTGCTCGCGCTCTCGCCGCCCTCCGGTGCGAGTGCGAGCAGAGGGACCAGCGCGAGCACCGGGATGGCCGCGATGTCCTGGAACAGCAGAATCGCGAACGCCGTTCGCCCGATCGGCGTCGGTCGCAAATTGCGTTCGGACATCGTCTGCACGACTACGGCCGTCGACGAAAGGGCCAAAGCCAGCCCGGCAACCAGCGCTCCCTGCCAAGCCAAGCCGGCCATCAGACCCAACCCGCCCAGCAACAAACCGCACGCGAACAGCTGCAGAGCACCGCCGCCGAAAACGGCACGGCGCATCATCCACAAGCGCTTGGGATCGAGCTCGAGACCGATCACGAACAGCATGAGCACGACGCCGAGTTCGGCGAAATGCAGCGTGCTCTGAGGATCGCGCACCAACGCCAAACCAAACGGACCGATCACGCAGCCAGCACCCAAATAGCCGAGCACGGACCCGAGCTTCAGGCGGGCCGCCAATGGCACGCACAGGACGGCCGCGCCGAGATAGACGATGGCGTCCTGCATGAGCGAAGACTCAGCCACCCTCGCCTCCAGTCGCGCTGCTCAGCTGCTCGATCCGCTGCCGGTAGTCGCGGGCATGCTCGCTCAGCTCGACCCGTGAGATCTTGTGCGCCGCGTGCACCACCAGCGGCTCGAGCCAGGACATACCGCAAAATCTTGCCGTCTGTTCCACTGGAGGTACGAACGCGGAGAGCGGATGGGCGTGCATGCCCGTGGCTTGGAACGCCTGCTCGTCACCGCCCGTGGTGGTGACCCACAGGCAGCGCTTTCCTTGCAGCGCCGTCCCGCCGGCGCCGTACGCCCAACCGCGCGCGAGCACTTTGTCGAACCAGTGCTTGAGCAGGCCCGGCACCGAGTACCAGTACATCGGATGCTGCCAAACGAGGGTGTGCGCAGAGCCGAGCGCAGCCTGTTCGGCTTCGACGTCGATCTCGAAGCCCGGGTATAGATCGTACAGCGAGCGCACGGCGAGACCCGAGACGTCGCGGACGGCGTCCAGCAGCACGCGATTGGCACGAGAGCGGTTCGGGTAGGGGTGCGCGTAGATCAGGGTGATCATGGTCAGCCGCTCGGGCGGATGAACAGCGCATACTTCGGCGCGCACTCCACGCAAAGTAGCGTGGACGGCAGCGAGCGGAGTAGTTACCGCCGCACGTACGGATTCTTCTCGAAACCGGGGCCCGAGGGGGGTGACGGCGTGGATTTACCCTTGGAGGCTTCCTCGTTCGCGGCAGCCTTCGCTTCCTCGAGCGCCGGATCGGGCGCGGCCGCTGCCGCCTTGGTGGTGTTTACCCGACTGGAACGGCGATAGACCCGAGCCGTCGACTTGCGCCGGCTCGATGACCTGGATTCATCGCTTTTGTCTGCTTCGGCGTCTTCATCTGCCGTGTCGTCTCCCGCTTCAGGGGCTGCCTGCGCCGGAGCTGCCGCTAGAGCCTCACGTGCCGGCTCTGTCTTCGGCGGAGCCGCGGCTGGAACGGCCGCCGCGGGTGGAACCGCTTGCAGCGGCAGCGCTTGCGCGGTCGGCGCTTGCACATCGGGTTTCGAGCTGAGGTGCGAGCCAATCGCGAAAGCGGCCACTGCGAGCGCCACTACCGCGCCTGCCACGATGGCTGTTCGACCCTTGCGAGACTCGAGCGCTTGGTCCGACAGCGCCCGCACCCCGGCGTGCATTCCGGAAGCGCGGCTCCCCCCCGGGCCGAAGCCCTGCGGAGACATAGAAATGGGCGTATAGTTTTCGATCCCGCTCACGTTCGAGTTCGTGCCCGTGAGATTACCGGAGGAGCCCACGATGCTGGGAAGAGGGGGTAGCACGTTGATCTGGGACGCTTCCACGTGCTCTTGCTGCTCTTCGCGCCGGCGTGTAGCCGTGCGAATGGCTTGGCGTCGCAGCGCTAGCTCCTCGCTGAACAGCTCGCCGACCCAGCTTGCTACCTTCTGCCGCGAGCACTGCAAGCCGTTTTTCGCCGCGACGTTGCGTAGCGCATCGGCCATCTCGAGCGCAGAGGAGTAGCGCTCGCCGGGATCGCGCTGCAGGGCGCGCATGACTACGGCATCGAGAAATGTGGGCGGCTTTAGTCCCACCGCGCTCGGCGGTGGGATCTCCTTGCTGAGCACTTTGTGCATGGTGGCGGCGTCGCTCTCGGCGCGAAATAGATTCTTGCCCGCGAGTGCCGTCCACAACACCACGCCGGCGGCCCAAACGTCCGCGCGTTTATCCACCAGCTCGTCATTGCTGATCTGCTCGGGCGACATGAACGCCAATTTGCCCTTGCGCGTACCCGGACGAGTGCTCGAGATGCGCGTCTCCGCCTTCGCAATGCC
The DNA here is from genome assembly GCA_035318565.1 of Polyangiaceae bacterium. GTDB lineage: Bacteria > Myxococcota_A > Polyangia > Polyangiales > Polyangiaceae > DATDJP01. Next base: position 276 of record DATHEN010001267.1, on the reverse strand, counting down.
AAAGTCCGTGATGCGAGCCACGCCATCGACGCCGACCAGGATATTTTGCGGCGACACGTCGCGATGCACGATGTGAAGGTCCTGACCTTCATCGTCAGTCAGTGTGTGGGCAGCGTGAATGCCTTCCAGCGTATCGACCACCACCGTCAGCGCGCGTTCCAGATTCGGCTCCGCTCCACTGCGCTTGATCAGAGTGCCGAAGGGCGGACCCTCCACGTAGTCCATGACCACGTAGTGCAGGTCTTCGTGGCTGCCGAGATCGACGATGGCGACCAC
>DATHEN010001266.1:0-2095 GCA_035318565.1 Polyangiaceae bacterium | reverse complement strand
GGGAAATTGTACTCCAGAAACGCCTCGAAGCTGCCGAAGGCAAATTCGTAGAGCCGGCCCTCGATACCGCGCAGGGTGACCGCGCCGGCGCGCCGCGCGCGTTCGCCGGCGTACGGATCGTGGCTGCCGTAACCGAGCGCCGCGAACTTCTGTCCCACGTGATTGGCGTTCAGGTTCGCCAGAGGAAACGCGGCCACGCCGCTGACCGGTTCTCCGAGATGCACTACGGCGAGATCGCCGGAAGCCGGATACGAGATGTGCACGATATCGAAGCGCCGCTCCGCACCGTTGAGCTCGGCGCCGACTGCGAACTGAAAGCGCGAGTACGGGTAGCCCCGGTAGTAATAGTCGTCGAAGTTGGCGGCGCAGCCGCGTGATGTCAGCACTGCCGTCGGGCCAATCAACGTGCCCGTGCAGATCGGGTTGAAGTTGACGTAACAGCCGTACGGGTAGCAGCTACCGTCGTAGGCGGGCACGCTCGAAGTGGCGCGAAATGGCGGTGACCCCGCGTCGGCGCCTCCGGCGAAGCCGGCATCGCCGCCCATTCCGGTACCGGCGCCGCCGTCGAAACCGATGCCACCCGTGCCGCCCGTCCCGTAGTCATACGTGAAGCCGAGAGCGCCCACCGCGTCCAAGCTCTTGCTGTTGATGCGCACCCCGCCGACCAAGGCCTCTACCGAGTCGTCGGGTAGCGTGGTGACCTCGGGTTTTTGGGATTCGCCGCCCGCGTCGGAGCAGCCGTACGCCCCTGCCAGGGCCGTGGTGGTGGCAACCCCGAACAGCTTCAGCCAATTGGATCGCACGCTCATGATTCCTCCTCCCCTCGTGGGGGGCCACCGGTCGCAGCGGGGCGGGTGTGGCAGGTGCAAGCGTCGAGCCAGCGCGCAACGCGAGAAAAGGGCCATTGGCGCCATCCGCCGTTGTGCCAGCTTGTGCCGTCACCGCGGCCCGCGTCGCGGTAGGCAGCCTGCGGGAGCACACGAAATTTGCCCGAACTCCGGGCGGTCAGCTAACCCCGCGATCCCACCATGGCGAATCTGACGTGTGCTGAGCTCTTGGCCTATCCCGGTGACACGCTGCACGACAAGCTGCGTGTGCAGGGTGAGGAGGCGCGTCCGGCGCGTGAGGTCACGGGCGACCCGAGCCGTCTGCCGCGCCGCTCGACCTCGGCGCTGCCGCGCCGCGTGGACATCCGGCGCTTCCCGGGCCGCGATCGCACCGAGCGTCTCATGCACTACCTGCGCGCGCACTTCCCGCGCGCGGAGAGCTGGTCAGAGTCGGCGCTGCGCGATCTTTCTGCCGAGCTGCTGCGCTCGGCAGAAATCGTCGAGTAGTTTGCTCAACGCGTGTCTTGGGCCTCGAGGTTCAGGGCGGCTTGGGCGCGCGCGAGCCGGGCGATGAGTAGGTCGGAGTCGGCGCGGGTGACGGCTGCGCGCGCGTCGAGCACGGACTCGATGGTGCCGCGACCGAGCGAATAGCGCTCTTCGGCGTTCTTCAGCTCCTCGAGCGCGAGGAGCCGCACTTCTTCCGCAAGCTGCACGCGTTCGGCGGCGCTGCGGTAGACGCGCTGCAAGCTGGTTTGCCGCGCGGTGAGCGCGAACTCCGTTTGGCGGCTCTGGTGTGCGAGCTCCATGGCTTCCGCGCGCGCGAGCTCGGCGCGTGCGCTTTCCGAGCCACCGTCCCAGATCGGCACCGTGAGGGACATGCCGACCTGGTATGCGGGAAACCACTTGGTCTCTTGTCCGCGTACACCCGCCTCGCCCTCTGCCGACAGAATAGGGTACCAATGGTGCTCGTGCGCGCGCGCCTGGGCGAGGGCCGCCTGCCGCTTCGCGCGCAGTGCGTCGACTTCTGGCTGCGCGCTCTTTGCTGCGGCTTTTGGCGCTCGATCGAGCAGGCTGAAATCCGGTTCCGCGCGCGGGGGCAGCGGGGCACCGACCGCCAGCGCCAGCTCGTCGCGCGCGTTGTCCCGCCCCCCTCGCAGCTCCGCCTCTTCGAGGCGCGCCGCGGCTTCGAAGCGCCGCACGGATACCAGGTCCGCGGGAGGACGCACGCCGTCTTTGATGCGGCCTTCGACTAGAACACGCCGCTGGCC
>DATHEN010001265.1:0-5535 GCA_035318565.1 Polyangiaceae bacterium | reverse complement strand
GGACGACAGCTACGCCATCAACGAAGGCCTGCGTCGCGCTCGGGGCTTCTTGGTCGAGCTAGCCGATCTCGGTTTGCCTGCCGGTACTGAATTTCTCGATCCCATCACGCCTCAGTTCATTGCTGACTTGGTGTCGTGGGGTGCGATCGGTGCGCGTACGGTGGAGAGCCAGGTGCACCGCGAGCTCGCCTCCGGTCTTTCGATGCCCGTTGGTTTCAAGAATGGCACCGGTGGCACGGTGCAGATTGCCATAGACGCAGTGCAATCGAGCGCGCACCCGCACCACTTTCTGTCCGTGACGAAGCAGGGGGTGGCGGCCATCGTCGCCACGGCGGGCAACCCGGAGTGCCACCTGATCCTGCGCGGCGGCAAAGACGGCCCGAACTACTCGGTCGACCGAGTCCAGGAGGCGGTGGAGGCGCTCGGACGCGCCGGTCTCCCGCCGCGCCTGATGATCGACTGCAGCCACGCCAACAGCGGCAAAAAGCCGGAGCGCCAGCCCGAGGTGCTGCGCGAAGTTGCCGCCCAGATCGCGCGCGGTGCTTCGGGGATTTGCGGCATCATGCTGGAGAGCTTTCTGGTCGAAGGCCGGCAAGATCACGTGCTCGGACGCGAGCTCTGTTTCGGCCAGAGCATTACGGATGCGTGCATGAGCTGGGAGCGCACCGTGCCGTTGTTCGCAGAGCTCGCCGAGGCCGTCCGCGCGCGGCGGGCTCGAGCCTAGAGCTCGCGCTCAGCACGGGCAGACGCCCGGTCCGCCGTTTCTCTGTAACGGATCGCGCTCGTGAAACGTGGAACCTTCAGAAAGTGAGGTTCTGCATGAGCAATTCCGCGGATTACGTCGATGTCGTCGTGGTCGGGGCAGGCTTGTCGGGGCTCGGCGCGGCGGCCTATCTGGCGCGGGCCGGCTTGTCCGTGCGGCTCGTCGAGCGCGCTTCGGCGGCGGGCGGACGCGCCGCGACGGCGCGGGTGCGTGGCTTTTGCTTCAACCGTGGCCCGCACGCTCTGTATCGCGCCGGCGAGGCCTACCGAGTCCTGCGCGAGCTCGGGGTCCCGTTCAGTGGACAAGAGCCGCCCGTGCACGGTCAGGCGCTGCGCGGCGGTGAGCTGTACGATCTGCCCGTCGATTCCCGCTCGCTGTTCAGCACGCGCTTGTTCGGGTGGAAGCGCAAGTGGGAGCTTGGAAAGCTGCTCGGTGGTTTCCCGCGGATCGCAGCGGACGAGCTCGCAACCATCTCCTTTTCGCACTGGCTCGATGAGCGAGTGTCCGAGGAAAGTCGAGCGGTCGTCGAAGCGTTTGGCCGCCTCTCGAGCTACGTGACCCGTCCGGACCTGTTCAGCGCCGCCACTGCGGTGCGTCAGCTGCAGAGGGCGCTGCAGAGCAGCGTGCTGTACCTGGACGGCGGATGGCAAACGCTCGCGGACGGCCTCGCCGCTGTCGCGCGGACGGCAGGCGCGCACGTCGAATGCGGCGTCCGCGTAGAAGCGCTCGCTACGGACCCGCGCGCTGGCTACCGGGTCGAGCTCGGTGACGGACGCTCGCTGCGCGCCGCTGCGGTGGTGCTGGCCACGCCACCCCAAGAGGCAGCGCGACTCATTTCCAGCAGTGGTGCGTGCCCAGCCGCGGCGCTCGTCGACGCGATCCCGGTGCGCATGGCCACGCTCGACGTTGCGCTTGCGAAACTACCGCGCGCCGAGCCGCGCTTCGTGCTCGGCATCGATCGTCCGTACTATTTCTCCGTGCACTCCGGTGTCGCGAAGCTGGCTCCGCACGCTGGCGCCCTGATTCATGCGAGCAAATATCTGCGCGGCGATGAAACGGATCCGGCCAAAGGCCGCGCCGAGCTCGAAGCACTGCTCGATCTCGCGCAACCCGGCTGGCGCGCCGAGCTCATGCACGCGCAGTACTTGCCGCGCATTACCGTCGCCGAGCGCCTGGATTTGGCCGGGGAGGGGGGCGCCGCGGCGCGCCCGCCCGCGGCCGTTCCGGAGCTGCCCGGCCTGTTCCTCGCCGGCGACTGGGTGCCAGGCGGAAACTGGCTGGCCGACGCGAGCCTCGGCAGCGCGCGCAGCACGAGCCAGGCCGTGGCTCGCCACCTGCAGCTGCAGCGCGCTGTCGCGTGAGGTGCACTCAGCCGCCGGAGAGCGGATCCAAGCCGAGTGCGAGGCGGCCCGTGAGCATCTGCTGACGCCTCTCGGGCAGCGGGTGGTTCGGCGCGCCGTGCACGTCGCGGAGCAGGCGTTCGATGCCCATGCGCCGGAAGTAGGCGGCGCCGCCGACCACTTCCATTGCCTTCTCCACGGTTTGGATCACGGCGTTCGCGAGCAACGTCTTGGCGACCAGCGCGCGGTTGGCGCGTTCCAGCTCGGGCGCGAAGTCGTATTCCGCCGCGTTCGCGATCAGATGCTTCCAGGTGATGCGCGCGGCGGCGAGGGCGTTCTCTAGCTCACCGACCAGCAGTGGAGTCTCCGCGCGCACGTGGGTTTTCGCCCAGTCGATGGCGCGATCGCGCGCGGCTTCGGCCACACCGAGGTACGGCGACATGTAGATGGGCGGGGCCACGGTGAGCACGGTGCTCCACACCGGATGCCAGCCCGCTCGCGGCCTCTTCAGTACGACGCTTGCTTCGGGAATGAACACGCCTTCCAGCTCGACGGTTTGCGAGCCGGTCCCGCGCATGCCGAGCGTGTCCCAATCCGCGCCGATGCTGACGCCCTTCGCCGAGAACGGCACCGCGAAATGAAACACCTGCGCCCCCTCGGACGGGCTCTCGAACACGGAGCTCGTGACGAGCAAATCACCCATGGGAGACCCGCTGCAGAACTGCTTCTTTGCCGTCAACGCGTACCCGCCATCGACACTTTCCAGTTTGCCGTTCGATTCGAGCCAGTCGCCGGCGCCGGTGCTCACCAGCACGAGTTGCTCCTTGGCAATCCTGCGGAGAAGGGGCTCGCCTCCGGCGCCCCGCAGGTGCTTCCAGACCGTGGCCGCAACCAGGTGGGTGTGCATCGACGCTGCCAGCGCGGTCGCCGGACAGGCCTGCGCGAGAGAACGCAGCGCGTCGCAGAGCTCGGCGTGGCTCGCGCCCAGGCCGCCCAGCGCCTCGGGAACGCCGGCCCCGAAAAACCCGTGTGACTTCAACAGCCCGTACCCCGCCTCCACGAAGCGATTTTCGGCATCGTGCTCGGCGGCCCGCTTGGCAAGCTTGGGTTTCACCGCTTCTACGATCTGCGAAATCTTTCCACTTTTCATCATTGCCTCCTGATTGGCGTCTTCGAATCTCGCGCGCGGGGCGCCTCTCGGCCAGTTCGAAAAATGAACTGCACGCGGCGGGACCTGCAGGTAGCTTCGAGGAATGAAGTCTTACGGCCAGTTTTGCCCCGTCGCTCAGGCGCTCGAAGTCGTGGGCGAGCGCTGGACGCTGCTCGTGATTCGCGAGCTCTTGAGCGGCAGCCGGCGTTTCGGTGAGATCTTGAACGGCGTGCGTCGCATCCCGCGTTCCGTGCTCGCCAACCGGCTCGAACAGCTCGAGCGGGCGGGGCTGATCCGGCGTGAGATCGGTGCGCTGGGACCCGAATACGAACCGACTGACGCGGCGCGCGCGCTCGAGGAGGTGGTGATGGGGCTCGGTCTCTGGGCGCGGCGCTGGGCGCACCGAAACATCCGCGACGACGAGCTCGATCCCACGCTCTTGCTCTGGGACATGCAACGCCGCATCGATGCGAAGGCAGCGCCGGAGAAACTGGTCGTGGTGCGCTTCGACTTCCTCGAGTCCGGTAAGGGGTATCTGCGTTACTGGCTCAAGATCGACCACGGTCGCGGTGAGGTGTGCATGAAGAACCCAGGTCTCGAAGAGACGCTCGTGGTTCAGACTCGCCAGCGCGTGCTCACGGAAGTCTGGATGGGTTACCGAGATTTTTCATCGGTCATCCGCTCGGGCGAGCTCACCATCGAGGGGCCGTCCGCTTTGGCCCGAGCGCTGCCAAGCTGGTTTCAGCTCAACGTTTTCGTCCAGCTGGAGCAGGGCGAAGAGGCGAGCGTGCCAAGTCGCAAGCCGGCGGCCGCGCGGCGCAAGGCCGCGGTCACGAGCTGACGAGCGGCTCGACCCTGCGCAGCCGACTCACGGCCAAGTCCACGAAGTGGCGCAATTTGGCTGAAGCGCGCTTGCCGCCGGCGTGCACCACGTGGACGGGAAGCGGCGGCGGCTCGAAATCGGGCAGCACGGACTCGAGGCGGCCCGCGTGCAACTCGGCTTCGACCTGATATGAGAGCAGCCGCACCAGACCGCGGCCTGCCACGGCCGCCGCTACGGCGACGTCGACGCTGTTCACGAGCAGTCGGGCGCGCGGCTGGATGACGTAGCCTTTGCCTTTGCGAGCGAACTTCCACTCGGGTTCGGCAACTCCGGAGCCGAACGCGATAGTCTCGTGTTTGCCGATATCGGACGGCGCGCGCGGCCTGCCGTGCTGCGCCAGGTACTGCGGCGCTGCGCACAGTACCCGGCGCACGCTGCCGACGCGGACGGCCGTCAGCGTGGAGTCGGGCAGCTCCGCGATCCGCACGGCCACGTCCAGCCCCTCATCCAACAAGTCGACGACCCGGTCCACGAACAACGTGCGTACCGACACTTGCGCGTGCATGCCCAGAAACTCGACCACCACAGGGGCGACGAACATGCGCCCGAAGTTGATCGGTGCCGTGACACCGAGTTGACCGCGCAGCCCGCCATGCAGATCTCCGGCGAAACGCTCGGCCTCTTCGAGCTCGGCCAGGATGCGCCGGGCATCGGTCAGGAAGCGCGCGCCGGCTTCGGTCAGCCGCACCGTGCGCGTGGTGCGTTTCAAGAGCTCCGTACCGATGCGAGCTTCGAGCGCCGCGATGGCCCGCGTCACCGAGGGCGCCGACATCCCGAGGTGTCGAGCTGCCGCGGCGAAGCCGTTTTGCTCCGCGACCGCGACGAAAACCTGCAGCGATTCCAGGCGATCCATGGATTATTTCAGTCACTGAAATAATCCGTTGTCAATCCCGGGGGTTCTCCGGGCGCCGCATGGGCTGCACGCTCCAGTCATGACCACGCCCAAGCTCAAACTCTACGGGTTCAAACTTTCCGGGCACACGCATCGCGCCGAGCTCTTCCTCTCGATTTTGGGATTGCCGTTCGAAAAAATGGAAGTCGACGTGTTGAAGGGCGCGCAGAAGGCGCCCGAGTTCCTGGAAAAAAATCCGTTCGGCCAGATCCCGGTCCTGGAAGACGGCGAGATCACGATTCCCGATAGCAACGCCATCCTGGTGTACCTGGCGCTGAAGTACGACGCTTCCGAGCGCTGGTATCCGCGGGACCCCTCGAGCGCCGCCCGCATCCAGCGCTGGCTCTCGGTCGCCGCGGGTGAGCTTCAGCGAGGCCCGGGCGCTGCGCGCCTTGTCGTGCTGCTCCGGGCCCCGTTCGATCACGAACAAGCCAAGAGCGTGGCGCGGGGCTTGTACGATGTCGTCGAAAGGCAGCTTGCTTCAACGCCGTATCTCACCGGCACGGC
>DATHEN010001264.1:0-4615 GCA_035318565.1 Polyangiaceae bacterium | reverse complement strand
GGCATCGACGCGCTGTTCGCCGCGATGCGCGGTGGTGATGAAGGCGCGGCCGTTGGCAGTGAAGACGATGTCGCGCGGTTCATCGCCGACGAGCAGCGTGCGCACCACGCGCGGGGGATTCGCCGCAACGTCCACGACGCTGACGCTGTCGGACAGATGATTGACGACCCACACCTCGTGATCGTTGCGCGCCGCGACGGCGACCGGAGACATGCCCACCGAGACGGACGCCGACAAGCGCATGCCGCCGCGGCTCACGTCGAAGATTTCCAGGCGATTATCCGGGATGTTACAGGCGTACAACCTGCTCTTGTCTGCAGACAATGCGAGCGGCCGGACCGGCCCTGCCTCGAACTCGACGTACGACGGAGGCACTTGAGCTTTGGCTCCAGCGGCGCTGAAGAGCAGGATCGAGGCAATGCTCGAGACAACGCGACGGCGCATGGTCATTCTCCACCTTCCGCAGCGAGTGCGGATCTATGAGCCCGATCGGGAAGTGTCTGCGCAGCGACAAGTTTCTGCAAGGAAACTCCGATACACGAAACGGATGCTCACATATCTATGTTCGATGCGTATGCGTGCATCCAGCAGCGCTGGAGGCGCCTCCCACAAGCGCCGGAGAAGTGTGCTTCGCCTATTCGCCAACGCTTTCGTGTGAGTGCCCGCGGATCACCCGCCGCAGGCGAGGTGTAGTGCGCGGTGGTCGCGATCCATGCGCAGGTGTGAGCGCCGGTAACAGCGGAGTTGCATGTGGCTGAGAGTACGTATTTGCGTGCAAAATACGTCTTTTTGGCGCCGTGCGTCGAACGAGACGGACGTCTAATCCTCCGGCGCGACGATCTCCAGCAGCGTGATCTCGAACACCAGCGGGCCGCTGGGCACACCGTGTTGGGGTTTGTCGCCGTACGCGAGACGAGACGGCACCCAGAACAGCCATTTGTCGCCGGCACGCATCAGCTGCACGCCTTCACGCCAGCCGGCGATGCCGGAGTTCACCTCGAGCGTCGACGGCCTCTTGCGCACGCTCGTACTATCGAAGAGCCGACCGTTTGGAAGCCAACCGGAGTATTCGACGCGCACGCGATCCGTGAGCTTCGGGCGGCGCGTGCCGGTGCCGCGCGTCAAGACGACGTAGGCCAGCCCGGATTGAGTGCGCTTGGCGTGCTTGGGCGGCGCCTGGATGTCCATGGGCGGCTGGACGCGCGAGATGATCTCGCGGAGCTCGACATCGAACGTGAGATCTCCGGCGGGCAGCTTCGGCGCTGGCGAATCACCGTACGCAAGCTTCGAGGGCACCCAGATGCGTCGCTTCTCGCCGACCACCATGCTTTGCACCGCTTCGGACCAACCGGGGATGAGCTGGTTCACCGCGACCTGCGCTTCGCGGTTGTCGACCATGCTGCCGTCCCTCTTCCAGCCCGTGTACTGCACGCGCACGTGATCGTAGCGTCGCGGATGCTCGCTGCCGCTGCCCGCGCGCAGCACTTTGCTGGCGAGCCCGCTCTTGGTGCGCGCTGCGTCTTGGGGCGGAGCAGCCACGTCCGCAGGTGGCGGAACGTGAACGGGCGCGGGCTCGGGCGCTGCGTAGCCGCTGCGCCGGTGTTTGACGGGCTGGGCAGAGGCCTTCACCGCGGCCGAGCCGGCCGACGCCGGCGCAACGCCAGCATCGGCTTGGTTTCGCGCCGTACTCCCCGTCTTGCAACTGGCGAGCAGGGCGGCTGCGCATGCAAGGAGCTTCACGCCGCGCACCATCACGTGAGAATTAGCTCCGACGGCGGCGTCTCCACAAGCCGAGGCCGCCGAGGCCGGTCAAGCCGCCCAGGAAAGCCAGGAATCACTCGCGGGTGAGGAGCGCTGGAGCGGTTTCCCGCTCGAGGTAGTAGAAGGCCACCGACCGGTAGCGGCCGGCCGTGCTTGGATTTTTCAGGCCGTACTCGAGGTCGAGATCAAAGCCATTCGCGAAGGATACGGCGTTGCCGAGCACGTTCCAGCGCAGGAGCGTGACGACGCCGGACTGCTCGCTCGTATTCTGAGCCACGTACGGAACCGCGGCGAACCAGGAGTCGAAGGTGCCGTCGCGGAAGTAGATGCCCGCGTCGAACAGCTCCTCGGTACCGGTTCCCTGACTGAAAGTGCCGTCGACTGAGAAGCGCGGATCGCCTTCGAGGAAGTTGAAGGGATCCGCGAATACCCAGCTTGGATCGCTGCGCCCGTCCAAAAGTAGCAACGTGCCGACGTACTTGCCCCTGCCGCGGGCCCGAGCCACGTTGAAGTTTTCGGCCCCGAGGTGCTCGCGCACGTCACGCGTCGTCACGTGCAGGTGCCCCCATTCGCCGTCTGGTGCTCGCGAGCTGCCGGCCAGGTCCGCTTCCACTTGCACGGACGTGGCCGCGCGATTCGTGAGTGTCACGCTGGCGCTGCTGGCGAACGGCATCGGCAAATAGAACGACAGTTCGCTGGATGCGCCGTCCGTGATCACGCGCATCGGCAGCGTATCGAAGCGGGTCCCAGCTGCTTGCACGCCGAAGAACCAGCTGAGCGGCAGCGCGAAAGCGGCATCCGGCGCGCCGTCCCAGTGTGCCTCTAGCCAGAGCTCGTCGAGCGAGCTCGGGATCCGCAGCTTCAGTACGCGCAACGTACCCGCCTGGCGGCGGTTCAAGAGCGGCAGCGTTTCGCCTGGCGCGAGCTCTCCCTCGAATTCGAGCCAGGCCTCGACGTCCAGAGGCTCGCGCGCCCGTTCACGGAGGAGCTCCACGGCCGCCTCTTGCGTGGCGGGCAGGGATCCGGGCGCGGCGGGAACGGTGTCCGAGTGCGTTTCGATTTGATGGTAGTAGCCGCTCCGCGCACTCAGACGATCGAGATAAACCCGCAGCTTCGCGGCGTAGGCGATCGGCACGTAGCTCACGAGTGCACCGGAGGTCCAGCCGGCGAGCGGCTTCACGAACGGAAACGCGCTGCCGCGTTTCCATTCGGCGAGGGAAACGTCGTAAAGCGGCGCGCTCAGGTCGTCGACGTAGACTCGCACACGCTCATCGGTCAGGGGCTGCTCGACCAGTGTTTCGCCGCCGATCCTGACCCATGTGAGCAGTATGCGCGAGACGAAGCCCGGACCATCGGCGGCTGCGATCAGGTAACCTTCCGGGCCCGGCTCGCAGCCGGCCGCGCCGTCTACGTGTTGAAAGATGAGCGTCGGGCGGTCCCCGCATACCGCCAGGAAATTGTTGAAGTCCTTGTTGCCTGCCGGAATGAAGGGATACGCCGAGCGTTCGTCGCGATCGTAGCTGGAAATGAGCTGGTACGTGCCGCCGGCGAATGCCGGCAAGCCGTCCCAATCCAGAAGCTCGCGCCAGCCGGCGCCGGGACGGAGCGGCGCACGCAGCGGCTCGTCCGAGCCGCAGCCAGCCGCGGCCAAGGCCGCGACTAGAGCGAGCAGGTGCCGCGCAGCGCTCACGCCCGATCCGCGAGCGGGGCGAACAGGTCGTCGACCTCTTCCATGGAGAGATCGGAGCTCTTGCTGGCGGTACCGCCCAGAATCCCGTCTGCCAAACGCTGCTTGTGCTGCTGCAGCTTGAGCATGCGTTCCTCGACGCTGCCGGCGGCGATCAGCTTGTACACGAACACCGGCTGCGTTTGCCCAATGCGATACGCGCGATCGGTGGCTTGCGCTTGAGCCGCCGGGTTCCACCACGGATCGTAGTGGATCACCGTGTCGGCGCGCGTGAGGTTCAAGCCCGTACCCCCCGCCTTCAAGCTGATCAGAAAAATGTCCACTTCACCGTTCTGGAAGGCGGAAATGGGTTTCGCGCGATCGGTGACCGAGCCGGTGAGCACCGAGTAGCGCACGCGCTTTGCGTGCAGCCCCTGGGCAATCAGCGCGAGCATCTGTGCAAACTGTGAAAACACCAGCACGCGCCGTCCCTGCGCCAGCTGTTGCTCGAGCAGCTCCATCAGGAGCGCGTACTTGGCCGAGACCTTGACGCTGCGCGCTGCATCGACGTTCACGAGCCGCGGATCGCAACACACCTGACGCAGCTTCATGAGCGCGTCCAGGATCGTGATGGTGGAGCCGGTGATGCCTTTCTTGCGGATCGCGCGGCGCACCTCCACGTGCCCGGCGACACGAATGCTTTCGTACAGGTCGCGCTGCTCACTTTCGAGCTCGATCGGCCGCACGAGCTCGGTCTTCGGCGGCAGATCGCGCGCCACGTGTTCCTTCATGCGGCGCAAGATGAACGGCGCCACCCGATCGCGCAGCGCGAACAGCGCGCGCTCGCTGGCGTCGCGCTCCACGGGGATGCGAAAGCGCTTCTTGAAGTCCTCTGCGCTGCCGAGCAACCCTGGCAGAACGAAGTCGAAAATCGACCAGAGCTCTTCCAGGTTATTTTCGACGGGCGTTCCCGTCAAAGCCAGACGGTGGCGCGCGGTGAGCGCCATCACGGCGTGTTTCGCCTGGCTGCGCCGGCTCTTGATGGCCTGAGCTTCGTCCAGGATCACGTAGTGAAACTGGGTCTGCTTCAGCGCTTCGAGATCGCGAACCAGCACCGGATACGTGGTCACGACCACGTCCGATCGCGAGAGCTCGGCGAGCCGGCTCTTGCGTCCCGGGCCGTGCAAC
>DATHEN010001263.1:0-4382 GCA_035318565.1 Polyangiaceae bacterium | reverse complement strand
GACGCCTCTGCCACGGCCGGCATGTAGTTCGCCAGCGCGCTGCCCGACGTGCACAACAACGCCGAAGGCGCACCGCGGATGCGCGCCTGACCGAGCGCAAAAAATGCCGCGGCGCGCTCGTCGATCAGGACGTGGCAGCGCAGCTCGGGATGCTCGAGGGCCGCCCACACGAAGGGCGTCGACCGCGAGCCCGGACTGATGATCACGTCGCGCACACCCGCGGCGGCGAGAGTCTCGACCAGCAGGCGCGCCCACTCGCCGAGCAGGTTCCGGGGTCTCATCCAGCCACTCCGAGCGCCAGCTGCAACGTGCGCAATTTGAGCGCCGTTTCGGAGTACTCACTGCTGGCGTTCGATTCGTCGACGATGCCTGCGCCCACGTATAGATCGGCGCGCGCGCCCTCGAGCACTCCCGAGCGCAACGCGACCGCGAATTCGCCGTCACCCGCCGCATCGAACCAGCCGATCGGCCCGGCGTACCAGCCGCGCTCGTCGGGTTCGTGCTCCGCGATCCAGGAAAGAGCGTCGGCGCGCGGCACGCCGCCCACCGCCGGCGTGGGGTGCAGCTTTTCCACGAGCTCGAGCACGTGTACCGGGTCGCGCAAGCGCGCGCGGATCGGAGTCCACAGGTGCTGCACGTGACGCAGCTCGCGCACCACGGGCTCGCCGGGGCACACGAGCTCGCTGCACAGCGGGGTGAGCGTCCGCAGCACTTCGCGCACGACGATGGCATGCTCCGCGAGATCTTTGCGGCTGCCGAGCAACTCCGCGCCACTGCCCGCGCCGCCCGCGCGCTGCGACCCGGCCAGCGCCTCGGTCTCGACCAACACCCCGGACTTGGACAGCAAACGCTCGGGGGTAGCGCCGAGAAAAGTGCAAGAGCCGCGGCGAAACGCAAAGCGCGTCGCGTGGGGCGCTTCGTCCCGCAAGCGCTCGAGCACTTCGAGTGGGTCCGGGGCCGGATCGAGCGTGAGCAGCACCCGGCGCGCGAGCACGACTTTTTCGAGACGTCCGGCTGCGATGCCGTGGCGAATCGCGGCCACGCGCTCCGCCCAATCCTCGGCGCTGCGCTCGTGAGTCGAGGCGATGCGGGTGTTCGGCGAGCGCCCGCGCAGGTGGTAGCTGCGCGGCGCGCTGTACAGCGCAGTGAGCGCGGCGTGCACTTCCTCGAGCAGGGCTTCGCGCTCGTTCGATCCGACGCTCGCTGCCAGGGCCACACACAGATGCGCGTGCTCGGCGCTTCGTACGTAGAGCAAGCGCGGCAACACGAACGCGCCGTCGCCGAAGCTCGTCCAGGGTGCTTCGCGCGATTTGCCGACCTGAAACGCGAGTCCGCCGAGCAGGCGCGGAGCGGGCGCTGGATCGTCCGAAAGATTCACGGTCTCGAGCCCCGCCCACAGGGCAGAGGCGCCGTCGAACAGCTCGCGAAAGCGGCGCGTGCCGGACGCGCTGATTTGCGCAGTGGCTCCGATCGCGGCCAGCGCCGGGCCCTGACATGGTTCCCAGAGCGCGGCTTGCTCGTGTGCAAAGCGGGCGAGGAGCGTGGCCATGGGCGCAACCGGCGCCGGCAACGCATACACGCAGATCGCGGCGCTCGAGCGCGGCTCGCGCAGCGCGTCGCCAAGGCGGCTGAGCGCGCGCTCCACGGCCTCCGAGCCGTGCGGCGTCACGCTCGCGCGAGCCCCGGCGCTCACGAGGACCGCTCCGGAGTTGCGACGTACAGGTGGCAGACACCGAAGGTGAGGGGGATCACCTGAAGCACTTCGAGGCCGCTCGAGCGCATCAGCTCGGCGAACTCCGCTGCGGGCGGGAACGCCGCGATCGATTGTTCCAAATAGCGATACTCGCGCTTGCCCGAGAGCAGCGCGCCGATGCGCGGAACCAGCGTGTGGACGTGAAAACGAGCGAGCGGGCCGAGCACTCCCTGCGGCTCGGACAGCTCCAAAATGGCTATACGTCCACCCGGACGAACCACGCGCCGCATCTCGCGCAAGGCGCGCGCGCGGTCGGGCACGTTGCGGATCCCGAATGCCATGCACAGGCCGTCGAAGCTGGCGGCCTCGTACGGCAGCTCCTGGGCATCTCCGAGCTGCAGCTCGATGCGATCGGCGAGCACGGCGCGCTGCACCTTCTCCAGCGCGATGCCGAGCATGCCTTGCGACGGATCGAGGCCGACGACGCTCACGTCCGGGTGGCGCACGGCAACGCGCAACGCCAGGTCCCCGGTACCCGTTGCCAGATCCAACACGCGGTGGCCGGGGCGAAGCTCGAGTGACGCGACGGTGCGCGTGCGCCAGCGCTGATCGACACCAAAGGACAGGATGCGGTTGACGAGGTCGTACCGCGCCGCGATGCGATCGAACATCTCACCCGAGCCGCCGCGAGGTGGGAGCGTCAGGGCCGATGTGGGTTCAGAGCTCATGAGCCCGGCTCAGCGCTAAGAGCGCGAAACTGAAGTGCGTTTCCGGAGTGTTCGGTTTAGCGGCGGCGCGGGCACGGGCTGGCTGCGTGGGGGCGGTCGCCATGTGCACTGTGCCTTCCCATTAGACATTTCAAAAACTCTTGAAACTTTAGTCGTCGCCCCGACCTCCGTCAAGACCGCGCCGGACGCGAAGCCGCGAGCCCTCCGGCAGCCGTGATACCGTGAATCGGGAGCGTCGATGACGATCCCCGCGCTTGTGGCGTCGAAAGTGGGCAGCGCCGAACGGCCTCTGCGCGTGGCTGTCGTCGGTTCCGGCCCCGCTGGCTTCTACGCTGCGGAGTGGCTGTTTCGCGAAAAACAGCTGCACGTAGAAGTCGACCTCTTCGAACGCCTGCCGGCGCCATTCGGTCTGGTGCGCTACGGCGTCGCGCCGGATCACCAGCGCATCAAACGCGTGGAGCTGGCGTTCGAACGCACCGCGGCGCACGCCGGCTTCCGCCTGCTCGGCAACGTCGAGGTGGCCCGGGACGTGACCCCCGCCGAGCTCAGTGAACACTACGACCAGGTGCTCTACACGTACGGCTCCGCTACCGATCGCCGGCTGGACATCCCGGGCGAAGATCTGGCGGGCAGTGAACCGGCGACGGCGTTCGTGGGTTGGTACAACGCGCATCCGGATTTCTACGAACGCAGCTTCGATCTGAGCAGCGAGCGCGCCGTGGTCGTGGGCATGGGCAACGTCGCGATGGACGTGGCGCGCATTCTCGCGCGCCGGGTCGAAGAGCTCGCGACTACGGACATGCCCGAATACGCGCTGCAAGCGCTACGCGCGAGCCGCATCCGCGAAGTGGTGCTGCTCGGCCGGCGCGGCCCGGCGCAAGCCGCATTCGATCAGCACGAGCTCGAAGACATCGCGACGCTCGAGGACGTTTCCCTGAGCGTGCACGATCCGGACAGCCTCTTCGATGTCGACGTGGCTGAGCTCTCGCCCGCCGCGAAGCGCAACGTGACCTATCTGAAGTTACTCGCGGAACGCCCGCTGCAGGTGCGCGCGCGCCATGTCGTCTTGCGCTTTTTGGCGTCACCCGTGGAGCTGATCGGAGACGGTGGCCGCGTCTCGGCCGTGAAAATCGAGAAGAACGCGCTCAAGCGGCGCGGCGATGGCAGCTACGGAGCGCACGGGACGGGCCAGTATGAAACATTGCCTTCGGGGCTGGTGCTGCGTTCGATCGGCTATCACGGCGTGCCGCTCGGCGATCTGCCGTTTGCCTCGCAGCACGGCATCATTCCCAACGTCGGCGGCCGAGTCACGCAGGACACCGGCGGCGCGGTCCTGCCCTTCGTCTACGTCGCGGGTTGGATCAAGCGCGGACCCACGGGTCTGATCGGCACGAACAAGGACGACGCCAAGCACACGGTCGAGCACATGCTCGCGGACTTGCCCCAGCTACCCGCGCAAAAGCCGGCGCGAGGGGCGATCGACACGCTGCTTGGCGCGCGCGGCGTTCGCGTCGTCAGCTACGACGATTTTCGCAAGTTGGACGCTTTGGAGGTGGGTGCCGGCAAGGCGCACGGCAAAGTCCGCGAGAAATTCTGCAGCGTAGCAGCCATGTTGGAAGCACTGGCACGCGAACCGCCCTGAGCGGGAGCGCCAGAACGAAGTGTGCGAAGCGCCTCGAGCCGTGGCAAGCTTGCCCGCGATGAAAGCTCTGGCGCTCAGCGCTGCCCTGTTTCTGGCCGTCAGCGCGGCAGGACCCGTGCGCGCGCAAGACATGTCCCACGGGCATGCGCCGACCGAGCTCACCGACGAGGTGATCGGGTTCGTGCCCGGCGCCGATCGCCTGGAGGGCCGCATCCGCGCTCCGTGCTGCTGGAATCAGACGCTGGACATCCACAGCTCGGAGATCGCGAGCGCGCTCAAGCGCGAAATCCGCACTCGGCTGCGCAAGGGTGAGTCCGCG
>DATHEN010001262.1:0-2887 GCA_035318565.1 Polyangiaceae bacterium | reverse complement strand
ATCCCGGGATGTTCGGCTACAGCTGGGTGCGCTCCGGGCAGGACGCGGATCTGATGCGAGACCTGATGCTCGATCTGCGCGCGTTCGACATCGAGATCGAGGCCCTACACACCGAAACTGGACCCGGAGTCTACGAGGCGGCGCTGCGCTACGACGACGCCCTCCGCGCCGCGGACAAGGCCGCGTTGTTCAAGAGTGCGGTCAAGCAGATCGCACACCGCCATGGCTTGAGCGTGACCTTCATGGCCAAGTGGAATGCGGATCTGCCTGGCTGCAGCGGGCATCTCCATCAAAGCCTGTGGCAGGGCGGCAAGAGCGTTTTTTACGATGCTCGGGAGCCGCGCGGCATGTCGCGCAGCATGCAGCGCTACATCGCGGGACAGATGGCGTTGATGCAGGAGCTGACTCTGCTCTATTCGCCGACGATCAACAGTTACAAACGCTACGTGCCCGGTGTCTGGGCGCCGCTCGTGGCCGCCTGGGGCGTCGAGAACCGAACTTGCGCCATCCGGGTGGTGGGCGTGAACGATGGCAGCAGTCTTCGGGTGGAGTACAGGCAGACAGCGGCCGACATGAACCCCTATCTGGCCATCGCCGCTTGCCTCGGGGCCGGCCTGTGGGGCATCGAACAGGAGCTCGAGCTTCCGCCGGAAACCACGGGAGATCCCGGGGAAGGCGGCCCGCTTGCCCTGCCGCGCACATTGAGAGACGCGCTGGCTCGCTTTCGCGCCAGCAAGGTCGCACCCGAGCTGTTCGGGCAACAGTTCGTGGATCACTACGCGCTCACTCGCGAGTGGGAAGCGCAGTGCTACGAAAGAGCCGTGACCGACTGGGAGCTAAAGCGCTACTTCGAGGTGATATGACCGCCATCTGGAGTTTTCCGACACGCGTCGTATTCGGCGCAGGAGAGAGCCGCCGCGTCGGAGACGAGGCCCGCGCGCTGGGCATGCTCCGCGCCCTGATCGTGGCCGATCCCGGGGTCGAGCGCGCCGGACTCTGTGAGCCGATCGCCGCTTCGCTGAAGGCAGCGGGTATCGAGCACGCCGTCTACACCGGCATCGACGGCAATCCGACCGAAGCGAACATCGAAGGCGGAGCTCACGCTTACGCGAGCTTCCGCGCCGATGGCGTGATTTGTATCGGCGGCGGCTCACCCATGGACGCGGGCAAGCTCGTCGCGCTGCGCGCGCGCTGCTCGCTCTCGTTCGAAGAGCTGGACGACGCGATCGACGGCGGTCGCCATATTCCTCCCGACTTGCCGCCGCTGATCACCATTCCCACGACCGCGGGAACGGGCAGTGAAGTGGGCCGGTCTGGAGTGCTGACGGTGCGCTCTACCAACCGCAAGACCGTGATTTTTTCACCGGCCCTACTCGCCAAGCTGGCGATCCTCGATCCGGAGCTGACGCGTTCGATGCCCGCACGCACCACGGCGGCCACCGGCTTCGATGCGCTGACGCATTGCCTGGAGGCCTATCTCGCAGCGGGGGATCATCCGATGGCAGATGCCATCGCTTGCGCCGGGGTCGAGCTCGTCGCGAAAAACCTGGCGACGGCGTGCGAGCAAGGAGACGACCTCGAGGCGCGCGGCGCCATGATGAAAGCGGCCATGATGGGTGCCGTCGCGTTCCAGAAGGGCCTCGGTGCATGTCACTCGCTCGCGCACCCGCTGTCGAGCGAGTGCGGTCTGCATCACGGCCTCGCCAACGCGCTGTGTCTGCCGGCGGTGCTCGAGTTCAATGAAAGTGCGGTGCCCGAGCGGGTGCGGCGGCTCGCGCAGCTACTCGGCGCCGAGCCGGAGCAAGACATAGCCGCGGTCGTGCGGCGTTTTCGTTCACAGGTCGGTCTACCGAGCAGCTTGCGGCAGCTCGGCGTGGCCGAGGCGCAGCTCGACACGCTCGCAGACAGAGCATTCGAAGACGCCTGCCACCGGAGCAATCCGCGGCCCTGTACGCGCGACGACCTGCTGCGCCTGTATCAGAACTCGTTCTGATCCGGCGCCTGTGGGTCGGTGTCGTTCGCGGCGTCCCAGGCGTCCGGTTCGAGCCCGAGCGCGCCCAGCAGCGCCGCTGCGTCGAGCGGCTTCATCAAGAGTTCGGCGGCGCCGACTTCCGCGAACGCCGCGCGCGTCTTGGGCGTCGGATGACTCGCTACGGGAATGATCATGATGTTGGCGGTCGCCGGATTCTGGCGCACGCGCCGGCAGATCTCGACGGCGTCAATCTCGGGGAGGAGCGCGTCGAGGATCACGGCGTCAGGCTGGAACACGCCGATTTTCAGCAGCCCGTCGATGGCGCCCTCGCCGGTTTCGACGCTCAAATCCGGGGCGGCGCGCTTCAACAACCGATGTACCGAGCGCAGGAACGTGGCGTCGCTGTCCATCACCAAGAGCCGGGTGATGCTCGCCAGATCAGGAGGTACCGGCATCGAGTGCTCGCGCAGGAAGCGGGCGAGCGCCGAACGTTCGATGCGGCGGTGCCCGCCGGGTGTGCGGTGCGCCGGCAAGAGCCCGCGATTGACCCACGAGAGTACGGTCGATGGGCTGACGCTCGCGAGGCGGGCCGCATCGTGGGACGTGAGGTAGGGAAGGGGTCTCACGCTCATCTCGTTCAATGCGACGTGCGACATGCTTTACACCTTGCTGAAGCCTGCAGAACTCCGCTCATCGGCGAAACGGGCGAGGAAGAACGCGAGCATGGCTTCACGACTTCGGGAAAAAGTTAGGCTACCGGGTGGGCCGCGTTTGTCTCGACCCAGCTGAGTCCGCTCGTGTCGAACGGGCGCAAAGTATTGCGTGTACAGAACGGGCACTGCCAAGCGACATCGAAGATGTGTTGGGTTGCCCCGATACTGTGGGCCGGCGCGTTCAGCGTTTGCTTGCGTCGGA
>DATHEN010001261.1:0-7235 GCA_035318565.1 Polyangiaceae bacterium | reverse complement strand
GATCTGCCCGAGGACTACGACGAAGTCGAGGACGAGGACGGTTGCCCCGAGGGCGACGACGACGGAGACGGCGTGCTCGACTACCTCGACCGCTGCCCCGACGAGCCTGAAACCATCAACGGCTTCGAAGACGACGACGGCTGCGCCGACGAAGGGCCGGCCAAGATCATCGTGGAAGAGGGCAAGATCACGATCCTCGAGACGGTGCGCTTCGAGCTGAACTCCTCCAACATCGACCCGTCATCGTACGGGATCATGAATCAGATCGCGCTGACCCTGCGCAAGCACCGCGAGATCGAGCGGATCGAGATCGGCGGTCACACCGACAGCACGGGTCCGCGCGACTTCAACATCCGACTCTCACACGCGCGCGCGCGCTCGGTCCGCAGCTATCTGCTCGCGCGCGGTATCCCGCCCGGCCGGCTGAGCGCGCGGGGCTACGGCCCCGATCGGCCGCTCGAAGACAACGAAAGCGAAGAAGGGCGCGCGCGCAATCGCCGCGTCGAATTCGTGGTCGTGCACTGACGCGCGCGCAGCAGCGTTGTCCGCAGATCGGGGCGCACCGTGTGGCTGCGCGGGACCTTGTCAGGTTTGCGAAGGGATTCCGCGGCTCGAATGAGCGCACGATGCGACCGGACGCATGGAGCGTCACGCGTGGGTCGCAACGATGCCTGCCGCCAAACGAACGCATGCACTGATCTTGTCGCTGGCGAGCGGACTCGCCTTCTGCGCCGCCTGCAGTGACGCGCCCGACTCGAACGCGGCGCAACTGGCGCCGGTGCCGAGCGTGATGGCCCCACCCGCAATCGCTGGGATGCCCGCGGTTGCGATCGCCGGGGCGCCGGCGACTGCAGATCCCGCCGGGACTGCCGGCACCACGGCGCTCGCGCCGGTGGCAGGCATGGGCGGTATGGCGGCCCAGCACCCGCACGACGCGACCATGGGCGCAGCGGGCGCAATGGCCGACCCGTTGTCGCAGTGCAAGCTTCACGTCGCCGCCGATCCGCGCGACGCCATGCTGAGCGACCAACCGATGATCGTCACCGCTGGCTTCCAGCAGGACGCGTTGCTGCCGCAGATCGTGCTCGACTGGATGGACGAGAACCAATTCGCCGAGGCGCACGACGGTTGGCACCTGGTCCGCAAATGGGACCAGACCTGCCGCAAGAGCAACGCGACCACGTGCACCGCATCGGGCGCGCTCACCCGGCAGGGTCTCGAGCGCGCGCCGATTCAGCAGGGGGCGCCCGGCGACGGCGCGGCCTTCATGATGATGCACCGGCACATGTTCATGATGTTGCACACGGCGTTTCCGAACCACACCAAGCTGTTCGCCGGCTTCACCAAAGTGCCGAGGTCCAAGGACGATCCGGAGAATCCGCATCCCTGGGGTGAGATCAACTGGAGCTCCAACAACATGCGCGGCTTCGAGATCCTCGAGAACATCGAGCAGCACCTCGATCAGTTCGCGACCGAAGACGACCTGGGCCAGTTCATCGAGAACACCTACCGCTGGACCGCGCAGTCACCGATGAGCCCGGTCAACATGCCCGGCTCGGGCTTGCACGGCGCATTGCATTCGCAGTGGGCGGTCAGCGGCTCGCCGGCCAACTTGATCCAGCAAGCGGTCGACGTGAAGAACTTCGCGTTCTGGAAGCTGCACGGCTGGATCGACAGCGTGTGGGAGCGCTATCGCGTAGCCAAGGGACTGAAGAACGATGACCCGGCGTATCAGCAGCTGATGCTGGAACAGTGCAACGAGATGTTCGCGCTCGAGCCACGCAATCGGAAGCCAGGTCAGTCGGGGCCGGGCACGGTCGACCCCGGCACGAGCGCGCCGGAGACGGGCGAGTTCGCGACGCGCGTTCGTCCGTTCCTCGACAGCAGCTGTGCCGGCTGCCACGGGCCGATCGCGCCCACGGCGGGCATGACTTTGGGCGGAACCAACGTCTCCTCCGCGGAGGTGATCGCGGGCCTGGTCGGCGCGGCAGCGAGCAACGGAGAGTACAAGCTGATCGAACCCGGCGCGCCCGACAAGAGCTGGGTGTATTTGAAAGCTTCGGGCGGCGTCGCGACCGTGGCCTGTGCTCGGGCGTGCGATCGGCAGGCCATGCCTCCTTCGGGCACGGGACTGAGCGCGACCCAGCTCGCGAGCCTGCGTCAGTGGATCATGAACGGGGCGACGGACAAGTAGCGAACATTCGGTCGGCGCTCGCGAACGCGAGCTTGCCAGCGGAGATACAGATGCACCGAGAATGCGACCATCGATCCTTCACGACCGGCACGCTGCTCCTGCAACAGCGGATGCCACGGCGAACCGCGTTGCGCGGAGGATTTGCGGCGCTGGTGCTGGCCGCGCTCGGATGCTCCAAGCGTTCGGACTCGGACAGCCCCGTGCCCGATCCCGGTAGCAGCGCGGGAGCGGGGCCGGCTCAGCCCGCAGCGGGCAGCGCGGGCGCAACACAGTTACCGCAGCCCGCCGCAGGCTCGGCCGCGCAGTCGCCCGTGCCGTCGAGCGGCGGCGCCGGAGCGATGAGCGACGCCGCCGGCGCGACGGCAGCACCGATGGCGGGCACACCGGCGACCATGGGCGGTACTGGCGGGATGCCGGCGGCCATGGGCGGCAGCGGCGGCAGCGGCGGAATGGGCTCCGCCATGCCCACCGGGCTCGATGCGTTGCAGTGCATCGTCACCCCGGCGATGACGGAGGGGCCCTTCTTCGTCGAGGAGGAGCTCAACCGTTCGAACCTGCTGATGGGTGAGACCGATGCGGCGAGCGTCAACGCGGTACCGCTGCAGCTCGTGATCGGGATCTTTCAGGTCAGCGGCACGATGTGTAAGCCGCTCTCTGGCGTTCAGGTCGACATCTGGCATGCCAATGCCGTGGGCATGTACTCCGACGTCGCGTCCGGCCTGGTGCAGTCGGTCGACACTCGCGGCAAGAAGTACCTGCGCGGTTACCAGATCAGCGACGAGCAAGGCATCGTGCGCTTCGACACGATCTATCCCGGCTGGTATCGGTCGCGCGCGATCCACATCCACTTCAAGCTGCGCATGCTCGATTCGAGCGTCAGCGCGCGCGAGTTCATCGGCCAGATGTTCTTCGACGAGGCGACCAACACGGCGGTGCTGGCCAAGGCCGCCTACAGCGACCGCTCCGACATGCGCAGCGTGCTCAACGACGACGACCACATCTACAACGGCACCGCCAGCAACGGCCAGCGCCCGCCTGCCGGCACCACGCCGCCTGGCAAACAGATCATGCCCGCGCTGGTGGCAGAAGGCATGGGCTACTCGGGCACCTTGAAGATCGGCCTGAAGTCGTAGCCGCGCTTCGTCGCGGCTAGTAGCCAAAGCCGCGGCTCATCCGCGCGCGGTCCAGAATCGCTTTGAGCTCACTGACAGCGGATGGCTCTGCCGGGTAGCCGGCGCTGAGCAACTGCTGCGCCCACTGATCGAGCTTTGCATCCACGGCGGCTTTGCTGAACGGACCGGCGATGAAGGCGTCGACCTTGGCCTCGTAGAGTGCCTTGCGCGCATGAAGGTTCAGGAACACGCGATCGCATAGCGTGGCAGGGGCAAGGCCGGCCGACGCTCCTTCGCACCCCGTGCATTGATCGGCGCTCGGCATCGTTCGCCAGTCGCTCTCGAGGTGCGGAGGGTTGAGCGCTTCGCTCATGGAGAGGTCCAGATCCCAGGGAATGATCCACAAGCGGTCCGCGTGCTTGGCCTCGTACCAATAGTAGTTGTGGTTGCCAGGCGGCTTCGGGTTGTTCCCGATGGCGCCGGCGAAGCAATAGAAGTGAAAGGCTCCGTCGTCGTTCATGATCACTCGGTCGACGGCCATGTAGCTGGCCGTGACATCGAGATCCATCCAGGCCTCCATCGCCTCCGGGCTCTGCCTGATCGCATCCTTGAAGCGTAGGATTCGATCCGCCGACGGGTCCTGGTCTTCGTTGGTCTCGAGGGCAGCGATGTAAGCCTGCGGATCGTCGTGAATCGGCCAGATCTCCTTGTAGAGGTTGCCCTTCCCGCCCTCCGTGAACCTGCTTCGCGTGAAGCGCCCGTCGATCTCTTCCACCAAGGCGTAGACGTGCGCCATGCCGTTCACGCGCAGGATGGCGTGGGTGACGCGCGCCGCGGGCACTCCCATCTCGCGAAACAGCGCGTAGCCGAGGCGCTCGCGCAACATCGATGGGTCGCTGTTCATCGAGTGGAACAGCAGCTTCTTGAGGCCGAAGAACTGCCCCTTCGGATCCTTCCAATTGAAGCTCAGCTTCACCGAGCACTTGCCATCCTTCTGTCCGAAGAGCGACGTGCAGGGCGGAAAGAACGCGCCGATGCTCCCCTTGTAGCGATAGCCGACGTCGTAGCTCACCCCCTCGAAGGTCAAGCGCGCTGGAACGTATTGCTCGGCCGACGGATTGCTGTCGACCATCTCCAGGTCGGCAGGCGCGATCTCCAGATCGAACGTGTGCACCACCGCCGGATCGTAGATGTGCACGGCCTCGTCCATGGGATCCGCCATCACGGTCCCGGGGCCCATGCTCATCGGCTCGGGCGACGGCATGCCGCCATCGACGGTCACGTCGGGCACGTCGGGCGTATGCGGCGTGTCGCCGGACCCGCCGAGGGTTTGGCCGGACGTGCCCGAGCTGGGCGGCGGCTGCTGTCCCGGCGGTTGCGGCTGCTGGCTACAGCTGCCGGCGGTGCCGCTGCCGCCGCTACAGGGCGAAGGCCCTGCGACCACGGGAGGTTGTGGGCTGACGGGGCTGCCACTTGGGCTCGCAGAGCACGCGAGCAGGCCCAGCGCCGCCATGAGCGCGGAGCTCGCCTCGATTCCACCCCGTGCCGTCCGAACGCGCCTCGAGACCACTTCCACTCGTACTGCTTCCAACCGACCCCGCTTCCTTCGTCCGTCTGAAGCCGTGCTGCAACGCAGCTGCAAGCAGCTGCACGCACGGCCACGCTCGAGCCGATAGTGGCTCGCTACGCGGATTCAGGCAGGGCGAAGCGCTGCGCGGCGGCGCTTTGGCTGCACTCGGCCAACCGATTGGCCGCCGACGGTGAGTACGGGACGGGCTGCGCCGATCAGCCTGCGCGCCGAGAGTGCGGCTCGATGCTCTGCCCGCGAAAGGCACCGGGCGTGGTTCCGGTCCAGCGCCGAAACGCCCGATGGAACGAGCTGACGTTCGAGAACCCCATCGTGTGAGCGGCTTCGTGGATGGTGTGACTGTCATCCATGAGCAGTTGCTTCGCGAGGTAGGCAGACGCCTCGTTGGCCAGAAAGACGTAGGACTGCCCCTCCTCCGTGAGTCTGCGATGAAGCGATCGAACGCTGATCCCGAGCCGGCGCGCGACCTGCCGCATCGAGACGCGATGGGGCGTCGCCTGCTGCATCAGGTGATGCCGCACGCGCACGGAATAAGGAGCGCGACCTTGCAGCCGCAACAAACGGCGCGCTGCCAGATCGGAGAGCGTGACGTAGAGGTCTTCGTCTTTTTGCGGCGACGGCGCGTGCAGCAGGCTGCGGGCGAACACCAGGCCTGTGAAGGGCTGATCGAAGCACTCGGCACCCTGGAAGAGCCGCGCATACTCCTGCCGATAGCTCGGCGCGGGATACGCGAAGCACACGCGCGCGACCTTGGCGTTCGGCCCGGCGAAGTGCCGGATCAGATCGAACAGCCCGATCGTCACCATCTCCGCCGTCACGCGGCGGATGGACATCGCTTGATCGGGCTTGGAGCTGCTTCGCAGCTCGGCGGTGTCGCCCTTCTCCACGAGCTCGAGTCTGAGCTCGTCGGAGACGAGCTGGCCGAAGCGCTGCAGGGTTTCGACGGCCCGGTGCAGGTTCGACGCGTGCGCGAGCAGGTGCGAAATCAAGTTGAACGAGCTGGTCGTGAGCCATTCGCCCCAGTGCAGGCCGAACGCCGGATCGCGCGTGAGGTCGAGCGCGATCTGGCAGAGCCCGAACACCTCGTTGCGGCGAAAGCGAACGTCGTCGCTCTCGAGCCAGCCCGCGTCGATCTTTGCGACGCGAAGAAACTCGGCTCTTGGAACTCCGGCTCGCTCCACCGCCCTGACGAGCTCACTCACGACCCTGCTGGATACCGTGCCTTCGTGCGGCACTGCAGACGGTGTTCCCATGCTCATACCCTACGGTGAGGCGCGACGGATCGCACCTGGCGGGCGAGCAAGGAAAGCGCTGGCTCGCGTGTTTTCGCAGTGCCGGACGTGCCCCGCCGTGCGCACCGCACCGGCTTTCTGGGCTCGAACCCTGCGCGAGCCCGGATGCCTGGAAAGCGTGGCACAGCTGAGCCAAGCGATTGAGCGCGGCGGCGCGGGGCTGCTGGCGGCCCGTACCTGGCAAGCTTGTTGCTTTGGTAGCGCGCAACATGGCTCGCGACCGCAATCACGTACATGGGCGCCCCACTTGGCCGCGCAAGGTCGCCTTGTGGGTCGGAATCGTGTTGATCGGCTTCGAGCTGATCTACGTAATCGCAGCCAACCTCGTCTTGAGGACGCATCTCCTCGACGACCAGGTCACTGGCGCGACCAAGGGCCTGTTCTTGAAGATCGGCTCTGGCTGGACCGTGCTGCCGGGACGCGTGTACGTCGAAGGCGTCGAGCTGCACTTCGAGGACTACAACGTTCAGTTCTCGCTCACGCTGGACAAGGCCACCGTCGACATCTCGCTCTTCCAGTTGCCGATGAAGACCTTCCATCTGACGCGCGTGCGGGCCGACGGCGTGCGCTATCTCTTCCGCCACCGGGTCCACAGCGCCAAGGGGCACGAGCGGCGTCTCGCGCTGTACCCGAAGATCCCGGGCTATTCCGATCCACCGCTGTACGAGGGGCCGCCCACGCCGCCGCTTACCGACGAGCAGTACGACCTGTGGACGATTCAGCTCGAGGACGTCGAGGCGAACGCCAAGGAGCTCTGGTTCCTCGAATACCGCTTCACCGGTCGAGCGCGCGCGCGAGGCGGCTTTCGGCTCGAGCCCGAACGCGATGCGCAGACCGAGCGCTGCACGCTCGCGCTCGACGGCGCGTTGCGCGTGGGTCCGCAAACCGTGGCGTCAAAGCTCGAGGGCTGGCTGCATGCGCAGCTCGATCGCCACGATCCGCGAATCGTTCAAGGCGCGAAGATCTTCAGCAAGATCTCGGTCAACACCGAGCTGGATGCCAACATCCCCGACCTCGAGTTCACGGAGCTCTATCGCAGCGATGGGGGC
>DATHEN010001260.1:0-2483 GCA_035318565.1 Polyangiaceae bacterium | reverse complement strand
AGCTCGACCGACGCCTGCCCGGGGCGCTGCGTGGAGACCTCCGTCAGCCGGACCTCCGTCTTGAGCACGCGCGCCTGCAGCAGCGGCAAGCCGAACAAGTAGCCGGCAGCCCCCAGCCCGCCCAGCAATGCGATCCAGATCAGCCAACGCCACGGCAAAGATCGCGAGCCGCCGCCTGAGCTGCGGTCGATCTTCAACGATGCGAGATCGCTCGAAAGCTGGTCCGACACGAATGAGCCCGACGGGTTTGGCGGCCGCGCCCGAATCGCGGCCTGCACGAGTGCCGGGCTATATTGGTCAAAAGCGGAGGCAGCGCAACTCCAACAATGGTCGGGATCGCGCGCCCTTCCTAGTCCGAGGAGCTGGCCAGTCAGCGATGGCCAGTGCGCCGGTCAGCGCGCCGGTCGTGCGCCGGTCAGCGATAGAGGCGGCGGCCGCTGCCTTCGAGGAAGCGCTTCACCATCCACGGGGTGCGCAGCATCCAGTCGTGGACTTCGTTGCGCATCACGCCCGCGAGCAAGCCTTCGCCGATGTCGGCCATCACGCCATACGCGAGCAAGGTCTTGCCGCCCTTGTACGGACGAACGGTGTAGAAACCCCACGCTGCCTTGAGCAGCTCGTGCGGTTTCTTGTCGTCGACCGAGAAGGTGATGTCGTGACGATCTTCGTAGACGCGAACCTTGAGGTAGTAGCGCGCTTCCACCACGCCCCGCGCGCCCTGGCGCATGAACACCGTGCGCTCGCTGTCTTCATGGTGGACCAGCCGGGCTTCGAGCACCTCCGGCATCATCTTGTGGTAGCGGGGCGTGTCGAGCAGCGCGCGCCAAACGCTGGCGGGCTGTGCGTCGATCACCTGCCAGCTCGAGCCGCCCATCAAGCGCAGCCCGTTCTGTTTGCGGGTGGCGGGGCGAATCACGGTCTCGCCGGCGTCGAGCTTGCGCCACTCCTCGGGGGTGAAGGTGCCGCCGTCGACTCCGGCCAAGGCGCTGCGCACTGGAGTCAGTGCGATACCGAGCGACAGCGCCGCACAGCCGAGAGCAAAGCCAAAAGTGGGTCGCATCCGCCCCATAGTTGTAAAGTTACAAGCCGCGAGCGCCTCGTCAAGGCGAGTCGTCGGGTGAGTCGCATAAGCCGCGGAGTATCTTCAAGCCCCATGCGCAACTTGTTACGAAAGGCCGCCGTGCGAGCTTCGTTCCTGGCGTTGTGCACGGCCGGCATCGGCTGCCAGGCGCCCGCACCGCCAGCCGCGGTGGCCGCCGCGGAGACCACCCCGACCGAAACCCAGCCGGCGCACGAGGCCCCGCCTCCCGCTCAGCCCGCCGCGCCCCCGGCTCCAGCTCCCGCTCCAGCCGCCGTGCCTCCACCCGCTGCGCCCGCGCCGGAAGCCGAGCCGGCCGCGACCAACCAAGCCCTGCTCGAGCCGGAACGCGCGACCGAGACGGCGCCCGAGCGCTTCACGGCCGTGCTGCACACGACCAAGGGCGAGCTCCATATCGACGTGCGGCGCAGCTGGGCGCCGAACGGCGCCGACCGCTTCTACAACCTGGTCAAGCTCGGGTTCTTCGACGGCGTTGCCTTTTTTCGCGTGGTCGCGGGCTTCATGGCGCAGACCGGTCTGCACGGTGATCCAGCGGTCAACAGCGCATGGCGCAGCCGCATGATCGCGGACGATCCGGTCGCCCAGAGCAACGTCCCCGGCACGATGAGCTTCGCCGCAGCTGGACCGAACACGCGCACGACGCAGGTGTTCATCAACCTCGTGGCCAACGATCGGCTCGATGCGATGGGCTTCGCGCCGTTCGGTCGCGTGCGCGAGCTGGACCTCGCGCAGCAACTGTTCGCCGGCTACGGCGAAGGCGCGCCTGCCGGCTCGGGCCCGATGCAGCAGCGCATCCAGCGCGAAGGCAACCGCTATCTCAAGGCCGAGTTTCCCAAGCTGGACTACATCGAGCGCGCGACGATCGAGAACGAGATGCGCGCGCCGCTCAAGCAGCGGGAGCTGCCGGTGCGCGCGGCACCATGAAGCACGCTCGGGCGCGTCGGGGCCGACCGGCCGCGAGCCGGTACGGATTCCGCGTACGGGGACTTTGTGTCCGGGCTCGACTTGCGCATATGCTCGCAACCCTCGGGAGGCATGGCTCCATGATTCGAACTCTGTGCTCACTCGCTGCAGTACTGCTGTGGACGACGGCATGCGGCGGCAGTGAAGAAGCGTCCGGCGGCGGATACTCCGCGCTCTGCGACACGATCGAGGACTGCGCCGACGGGCTCGAGTGCGCCAATGGCGTGTGCACCGGCGGCCCGTGCACGAGCAACACCGAGTGCGGTGAGTTCAGCGACAAGTCGATCTGCTACAACCGCTGCTTCGACGCCTGTAGCGACACGGGGACCTGCCAGCGCTTGAACGGCAATCTCAAGTGCATCCTGCACGAAGCCACCTTGGGCACGTGCCGAGTGTTCTAGAGACCACGTACGAGACGCTG
>DATHEN010001259.1:0-2647 GCA_035318565.1 Polyangiaceae bacterium | reverse complement strand
GCGGGCATGCCCGTCACCAGCGAACGCGGCTCGACGTCATGGGTGACGATGCTGCCGGCACCGACGACGCTGCCCGCTCCGATACTGACCCCGCGCAGCACCATCACGCGCGCACCGAGCCACACGTTCTCTTCGATCGCGATGGGCAGCGACTCGGGCAGCTCGTTTCTGCGCTCGGGCTCCACGCGATGAAAGTCGTTATCCATGATCAGGCAGTACGTGCCGATGCTGCAGTTCGGTCCAATTTTCACCGAAGCCAGCGCGGCGATCGACGTGCCGTAGTTCACGAACGTGCTCTTGCCGATCTCGAGCGTCCCCTGTGGTCCCACGCCCATCTCGAGTGTGGCCACCGTCGAGACGAGGCGCACGCGTTCGCCGACGATCAGCGTGCCCTCGTTGCGGATGGCGGGCGTGCCCCAGAGTCGGGTCAAAGGGCCGAGCGACGTGGCGTGGCGCAGGTACCACTGAGCGCGGAGCACCGCGCGCCCGTCATTGAAGTACGAGCCGAGCTTCGCAGGAGAGAGCTGCATTTCTGGATCAGGGAGGAGGTTGTACCCAGCGGCTATCCGGGCCCGCGCCGTCGAGAGTCTGGAGAAACGCGACGAGCGCGTCCACCTCTTCCGGTCTGAGGCCGAGCGGCGCGATCGTTTTGGCGCCCAGAAAGCCGGTGCTGTCGCCGCCCTTGTTGAAGAACTCGACCACCCGCTTGAGACTGCTGAGCGAGGCCGTGTGCATGAACGAGGGACGCTTGGAAACACAGCGCAGCATGGGCGTGCGAAAAGCGCCGAGCCGCTGCGGACCAGTCGCGTCGCGGGGCCTGCGTTCCTCGGGGATCTCTTTGGCGTCACTGTGCGGCCCGGAAGCCCCGAACGGATCCAGGATCGCGAAGGGCAGCCCCTCGGAAGCGCCGGGGTCGTTTTCGTCGATGAGAAAGTTCGTCACGCGCTCGGGCCTGAGGCCCACGTTGTGAAATTCGTGGTCGGAAAAGTACGGTCCCGAGTGACACTCGATGCACTTGCCGCGGCCCACGAACAGCCGCGCGCCGGCGATCTCTCGTTCGCTCAGGGCGTTCGCTTCGCCGTTCATCCAGGCGTCGAATCGGCCGGGACCGCAGCTGAGCTGCCGCTGATATGCCGCGAGCGCCTTGCCGAAGTTGGCCGCGACCGCGTCCACGGAAGCCTTTTGCTCGGTGCTGAGGGCATCGTACTCCGCTCGATCGCCGGGCATGCCGTGACAGCCGCGCTCCGCCGGCGGGCGCGCGTCGAACGGCGTGCCGAACGATTCCTCCGTGCAGCCATTGAGCGCCGCCGCTAGCTCGGGGCCCAGATCGCCGATCGGGCCGAAGATGGCCTCGTATGCGGCGCGATAGCGGCGTGCGATCTCCTGAGCGAGAAACAAGCGTGAGCCATTCAGCTCGTCGGCGGACTCGACGGGGCCAATCGCCTGACCGAACAGCGTGCTGCGCCGGCCGTCCCACATCAAGAGCGGCACCTGAGCCACGTCGAACAGCGAAGGCGTTCTGCGTAGCACCCAACTCGACGCCAGCGAGATGCGCTTGCCGAATGTGCGCGTGTCCACGAAGCCGTCCTTGGCCACGTGGCAGCTCTGGCAAGCGACCTTGCCGCGTTGCCCAGGCACGCCCGGCGCGCCCCCGATGACGTTGTTGTCCGTGCTCAAGAGCGTGCCGGAGAAACCGGGGTCGAAGAAGAGACGGTGCCCGAGCTCCGCGGCTTTCGGGTCATCTGCGTGGCGATTGGTCGGATCAGCTGGTGGCCGCGGGTCGCGCAGCACCAGGCTGTCCAGCTTGACCTGCTCGGGTGGCATCTGGGTCTGCACGTTGGCCGCGCCCGAGTTGGTCGCGCAACCGGCGAGCGCGACGGCGCTGAGCATCAGCAGCGTTCTCATGGCGGCGCGGCGGGCACTTCGAAGTCGACGCGGTGTATGGCCAGAGACTGATCCGTATCCCCGAAGCAGCCGTCGACTGTGGAGTTGGAACGGAAGTCGATGGTGTTGCGGCCTCGCAACACGGTGGCGGGAACCGTGAACGTGCGCCATGCCCAGCAGCGGTCGGTTTCGTGCAGATCCACCCAGGCGCCCTGGTTGATGCGATACTGACTGAGCCCGCCCTTGTCGTTGTGCCCGATCGCCGAGAAGCGAACCAACCCTTTGCCACCGGTAGGATGATCCGCCTCGACGGTCTGCGTGTCCGGGGTAGTGCGATCGCGCAGAGCGTGCACCCAGACGATTTTGCTCTGGTTCGTGCCCACGGCGTTGACGTCGGGCGAGGCGCCATCGAAGCCCATGTAGCCCCAGTTCACGGTGTTCTTTTCGCAGTCGAAGGCGTTGCCGGGGCAATCCTTGTGCGGATTGTAAGCAAATTGCTGAAAGATCACGTGACCCTCACTCCAGTCGAGGGCGTGAGGGAGCTCGGTGTTCATGAGCTCCCGGTTGTCGACGCTGACTCGCAGGCGCTTCTGCGAGAGGCGGATACGCACGTCGTTCAGGTGAGCGTCGTTCTCGCGCCGGTAGCCGGTGAAGTCTCCTATGCGCACGTAGTCCGTGTCGTTCGGGACGATCTGGAAAGCGTCGGCCGAATCTCGGTCGAAGACGACGCGTACGGCGCGTTTCATGGGCTCGAGGTCATCGC
>DATHEN010001258.1:0-7721 GCA_035318565.1 Polyangiaceae bacterium | reverse complement strand
GGAATTGGCCGTGTTGCGGGAGCCGGCGAACGAGCCGGGAGCGGAGGACGCGTCGCCGGCCCTTTGCGCGCGGGCGGCGCCGCGATCGAGGGGGCGTCTCGGTTCTCCGTAGGCGCCGAACGCTGCACACGGACTCGCGCTGCACTCACAAGCCCACTCACCACACGAGCCGGCGCCAACGGCACGTCCGCCACGCCAGCGGCTGCAATCACGCAGAGCACGAGCGGACCCATCTTCAGACCCGGCACGCCCCAGGCAGCAAGAAACTCGAACAGCTTCGACGCACTCGTGGCGCCCATGCCAGCCAGCGCACCTGCAGCAAGCGTGGCACGCATGGCGGAAAGCACGCGCGCCTCGTCTTCCGAGCTCGGGTCCTCGGCGTTTCGCACCGAATCGAGGAAGGCGCGCGTCTCGGGGCTCACCGCGGCCTCCTCGTGGTGCGCTCGCGGTGTCGCTTCAGCGCCGCCTCGAACCGTGAACGCGCTGCGCGCTGGCGCGAGTAAATGGTGTTGAGGTTCTCGCTCAATATCTCGGCGATCTCGGGCACGCTCAGCTGCTCGAGCTCACTCAGAACGAACACGACACGCTTCGGTTCGTCGAGCTCGGCGAGGAGCGCGTGCAAGAGACGCACGGACTCGTTCAGCTCGCTGCGGTGCGCGGGATCCGGAGCGGCATCGGCGATGCTGTCCCTGAGCGGAGTGGTTTGCCGATATGCCGCACCGCGCCGGTAGTCGCTCGCAACGCGCACTGCAATGGCATAGAGCCAGCTGCGCAACGAACGCCCGTCGAATTCGTTCAGCCTGCGGTGCACCACCACGAACACGTCCTGCGCGGCGTCGTCCAGCTGGGCATCGCTCACACCCAGCCGGCGCAGCGTGCGCCAGACCCCGCGGAAGTGCTGCGCATAGATGGCCTCGAAGGCGAGCGGCTGCTCGTCTTCCAGCGGCGCCAGGACAGTCCGCCGGGTCAGTGACAAGACCATCGAAATATCTATGGAGAGTGAGCGGAAATTCCGTGATCAAAACTGCACGGCCGCGCCGGCGGCTATCCGAACGGCCAGCCAGGGCGAGTCATTGCTCCGGCCAATCGCCGCTGCCAGGCCGGACAGCTCCAGCTCCGGATGAATCAGGCCACCCCGGTGGGCGATCAGGGCCCTGAGCACGGCGGACAGGCGGGGCGCGGCCACGTCGGTGTCGAGCTCGTCGCCCGCCGCGCTGCGAAGGCGCTGCGTCTCGCGTAGTACCCCGAGCTCGGCGCCCGCGCAGCTCGACAAGCGCCACAGATCCCCGAAGCCGTAGCAAGCGCCCAGGTCCAAGGCCCCGAAGTCACGGCGCACACTGGCGCTGCGCCCGCTCTGCTCGGACTCTTCCACGTAGGGTACGCCGTAGCGCAGTCCGCCCCGTAGCTCGAGAGCGTCCCAGAGCACCGCCATGCCGGCTGCCACGTAACCCGTGGCCTGAGGAAATGTTCCCGCATCGAGTCCGGTCATGAGGGAGAGACGCACGTCTCTGGCGGATGCACGAGTGACCGCGCGCGACCGATCGTCTTCGAACGGCTCTGCCGGCGGTGGGATCCACTCCAACGGAAAGCGTGTCTGTGGATCGGGCGGCGTGTCGCGCTGCTCGCTCGCTGTTTCTGCCCTGTTGCTCTGGCCGCCCAAAGCGAACGCGAGCGCCAGCACCGACGCATCCAGCGCTTCGTCGCAGGTCGGCGCGGTGATGACGCTGCTGCCGATCACCGCCCCGCCCCGCGCGACACTCAGCCTGACCTCGTAACCGCTGCTGTTCTCCTCGATGTCCACGCTGGCTTCGAGCTCGGCCGCACGTTCACCGATCAGGGCCTGGCTCACGCGCTGCTCGACGCTGGAAGCCGCGATCTCACAACTCTGCGACGTGTGAACGCTGATCCAGGGCGTGGGTTCCGCGCCGGCCACGCTACCCCATCCGAGTAGAGCCAGAGCTATCCCAGCGGCGAAACGAATCCCTGGATGCACCACACGAGTTTACACCAACGCTTGTGGAGCCCGACGGCGCCCGCGTTTCTTGGCGGCAATTCACCAAAGGAACGCGGGCGGCGGGTCGCCGCGCAACGGGCAGCGCAGGATCCGCTGCGATTTTCCGCTATCCTTCCGGCGAGCATGAGCTTCGACGCTTCGCCGCAGTGGCTGAAAGGACGCTTTCGCAACCCGCAGGAGTGGCCGCGGCGTACGGGATTGCGCGGATTTCTACGCTGGCAGCTCGCCGGCCGTCCCGGGCCGCGTCCGGCGAACTTCGCGCCTCCCACGCTGGACAACGATGGCGCACGCCTGCGAGCCGAGCGTGAACAGCCTTCGGTGACCTGGATCGGTCACGCCACGCTGCTCGTGCAATCGAACGGCGTCAGCGTTCTGACGGATCCGATTTTCTCCGAGCGCATCAGCGGTTTCGTGCGGCGACTCGCTCCTCCCGGGATCACCGTCGAGCGGTTGCCGCCGCTCGACTTGGTCGTCATCTCGCACAATCACCGAGATCATCTGGATGAACCGAGCGTGCTGGCGCTCGGCAAACAAACTCAGTTCGCCGTCCCGCTCGGGCTCGCAGCCTGGTTCAAGAATCGCGGCTTCGAGCGCGTGCTCGAGCTCGACTGGTGGCAAACCGAAGAATTTGCTCCGGGCGCGCGCGTCACCCTGGTACCGGCCCAGCACTGGTCACAACGCTCGGTCAGCGACACCAATCTCTCACTCTGGGGCGGTTTCGTGATCGAGATGCGGGGCGCCAAGTATTACTTTGCCGGGGACACGGGCTACCCGGCCGCGTTCCCGGAGATCGGGCGACGTTGCCCAGGTATCGACTACGCGCTCTTGCCGATCGGCGCCTACGAACCGCGCTGGTTCATGCAGCCGCAACACATGTCACCCATCGAAGCGGCGAAGGCCTTTGGCGAGCTCGGCGCGCGTTTCCTGGTTCCCATGCACTGGGGAACCTTTCGCTTGACCGATGAACCCCTCGACGAACCGCCGCGCCTGCTGCACGAAGCCATGCCCGACGACAGCGAGCGCATCTTGCAGCTTCGCATCGGCGAAACGCACTGGGGCTGAGTCGAGCGGTCAGGCGTCGTCACCGCCGAGCGGAGCGCGCCGGGCGCGCGCATCCAGCGCCGTGCGCACGATGCGGGCCAGCTCGTCGGAGCTGAACGGCTTCTGCAAGAAATGTCCGCCCGCGTCGACAATACCGTTGATAGCGATGAATTCATCCGTGTAACCGGACATGAAGACCGCCGCGATGCCGGGACGCAACGTCACCGCGCGCTTGAACAAGGTGTGGCCGTCGCAGCCCGGCAAGATCACATCCGTGAGCAACAGGTCGAAACGGGCGCCCGATTCGATCATCCTCAAGGCTTCGTCTCCACGGCTCGCCGTGATCACGGCGTATCCCAAGCTCTGGAGCATGCGCCGCACCAAGCGCAGCACCAGCTGCTCGTCCTCCACGACCAGAATGGTCTCCTCTCCCTCCGGCCGCTCCCGAGGAGCGATCACGACCTCCGCGCTGCCGCCTTCCGTGGCCGGCCAGTAAATCTTGAAGCTCGTGCCTTGCTCGAGCTCCGAGTAGACGTGAATGAACCCGCCGCACTGGCGCACGATGCCGTACACCGTCGCGAGGCCCAGGCCCGTACCACTGCCGAGCGGTTTGGTCGTGAAGAACGGCTCGAAGATGCGCGCCTTCGTCGCGGCATCCATACCCGTCCCGCTGTCAGTCACGGTGAGCCGCACGAACTTGCCCGGCACCGCGTCCGGCTGGGCTTCGCAGTAGCTCGCGTCGATCAGCACGTTGCTGACCTCGAGCAGGAGCTTGCCGCCGGCCGGCATGGCATCTCGCGCGTTCACCGCGAGGTTCATCAAGATTTGTTCGACCTGGCTGCGGTTACAGCTGATCGTCCAAAGCCCCGACGTGGGGGGGAACCTGAGATCGATGTTCTCGCCTATCAATCGGCTCAACACGCGCGTGGCCGCGCCGATGACCTCGTTGAGGTCGAGTGTGCTCTGCGCGAGCACCTGTTGACGGCTGAATGCGAGCAACTGACGCGTGAGCCCGGCTCCCCTCTCCACGGCTTCCTGCAAGTCGGTCACGTCGATGCGCATGCTGTCGTTCTGCGGCAGACGCGCGGAGACCAGCGAGATCACGCCGCTGATACCGGTTAGCAAATTGTTGAAATCGTGAGCAATGCCGCCCGCCAACCGCCCCACCGCTTCGAGCTTTGCAGCTTGCGTCAGCTTGGCTTCGAGCGCGCGCTGATTTTCGAGCGCCTGCTCGAGCTCGGCGTTCTTTCGAGCCAGCTCCTCTTCACGCGTGCTTCGTTCCGCCTCGAGCCGTTTCTCCACGCTGGTCTCGCGCGTCAGGATCGACAGATGCGTGACCAGCGTGCCCTGCCGGATAGGACCGACCACCGAGAGAAACCAGCGATCCAGGCTCGGTATGTACACCTCGTACGAGGCCGGGCGCGCGAGCTCGAACACGCCGTCGAGCGCGGCGCGGACGCGCTCATGATCCGAGGAAGCGATGAAGTCGAACGGCGTAGCTTTGCCGAGTAAGTCTTCCAACTGCAGGCCGGGCGCGACGAAGTTGACGAACGTGTACTTGTATTCACGATCGATGACGACCACGAAGTCGAACGGATTTTCCACGATCGAGCGCCAGCGCTGCTCGGACTCCAGCAGCGCTTGCATGGCCTCACGCAGCGTTTCTTCACCTGCCACCCGAGCCGTGACGTCCTGCGCGACGCCCAGCACGAAGCGTGCGCGGCCGTCGGGGTCTGCCAGCACGCTTTCCCACGTGTGCAGCCAATACAGCCTGCCGGCCGACGAGCGGATGCGATACTCGAGCTCCGACACGCCGCCACCCGACTCGCGAATGATGCGCGCGTAATGCTCGCTGACGGTGGGCGCATCTTCCGGATGCACGATGGTCCGCACGACAGCGTCGCCCATGCCGCGCATCTGCGCGGGTGAATAACCGAGCAGCTCACACAGCGCTCGGTTCGTGTACACGTTGCAGCGCTCGCTCAAATCGTAGACGTAGACGAGGCCCGGAATCACGTCGCCGAGCCGCTCGATCAGCTGCACATCCGCGAGTAACTGGCCAATGCCGGGAACAGGGCTATCAGCCATGGTGCTCAGCTGCGCGCAGCATCTCGGCATTGTGCGCAAGACCTCCGCAAAATGCGAGCGGCGCGCGCCATCCCTACACGCAGTTTTCAGGCTTCCTGGCCGATATCCATACTTACGGCGTACAACGACGCACATGCACGGGGGCGCGGCTTTCGTGCCCCAATCGTCTCAAAATGGGCGCAGCACGCCCAGCGGCGCGCCAACACTCTGTCCGTTCAGGATGCACATCTCGGAATCGAACGCTTGATTGCCGAAGGTCAGCGTCTTCGTGGGCACGGAAACGCCCAGCTGAGCCGCGCGCTCCGACGTGGTTTCGACATGACAGTTGAAGTGCAACTCGTCCCCGGCTTGCAGCGTGAGAACGCCCGAGCTTGCGCCGTCGCTGAGCTCACCCTCGACCAGCGCTGGATTGGTCACCACGCTGTTGTAGGAGTACGTCGGCATTTCCTGCCAGCTGTAGGAATCGTACACGAGCTCCGTGCTGCCAGCCGCGCGCTCGACCCAAGCGTGGAAGCGGGTAGTCCACGCATGCCGGTGACCAAACAAAGAAAGTACTCGCGTCTCACCGGTCGCGGTCAGCGAGCCCGGCAAATCGACCACGACTCCCGGCTCGATGTTCACGGGCGAAAGGCCGATGAGCTCGTTTACCGGTCGCCGGACCTGCGTTTCGGGTACCCACCACACGTTGATCCAGACTTCACGCAGTACAGCGGCTTGGCTGACGTTGAAGTGATGCAGATTGAACGCAAGGCCCTGCTGCGGCTCGAGCACGTTGGCGATTCCGGCGTCTTCCTCCGGAATCTCGAGCGCGCCGGCCGGGCGATCACTGTCCGGTCGCTGTGAATTGAACAGGAAGCTCACCGGATTCATGCCGTTGATGAAGCCGAGACTGTCGCTCACATTCGCGCTCCCCTCCATCCAACCCTCTTCGAAGGGCGTGGCGTAAACGAACGTGCCGATGTGATGCGATCCCCCGCGCATGCGTGAATCCACGCGGTAGTAGAAGCGGCGCTCCGCGTTGGGTGTCGTGAGCAGATAATTTTGGATGACTTCGCTACCGGCGGCGGCCTCGAACGGCTGCGTCCTGGCAGTATCCAGATAGCCGCTCAGATCACCCCCGTACATCTGCTCCCAGTATGCCGACGCTTGCGGATGCACGCCCACCTGCATGCCGTGGTCGGGATGCGGCGGCAGGATGCAGTATTCATCGCCCGCGTACGGCGTTTGGTACTCGGGCCAAACGTCGATGCAGCGCACTGCGTATGGATTGTTCGTGGTCGGGTGAAACGGCTTGCACTTGTTGGGCAGCACGCTCCCGCCCGGGCTGTACTTCAAACCGTCCAAGGCAAACCCCTGGCACTCCTTGGAGATACCGTGCGGCTGCGCGCCATCCTCGGCGCCCGACTCTCCGCATCCGATCCCGATCAAACCGGCGAACACTAGCGTGGTTGTTCTTCGCATACGGAAGCTCAGTGTCTGCACGCTCGCGGTCTCGCCGCAAGCAACGCCCAGTACGAAACACGCGCATTTCGTGCGGCGCAGCCCGCGCTGGCGCGAATAGTATCCCCGCGCCCGAATCTTCTAGCAGCGCAGCAATACCTCGCACTGCGCAAGCGTACCTGGGCCCAAACGGGCCGGCCGCCGTTGCCGCAATGAGGCTCAGCGCTCACAAGGCGCGCCGACGCCTTTGGCCTGGAGCCGATCCGTCGCGGGCACGTGTGTCCCGGGCGTGAACGTGAGCGTCACGTCCAGATCGATGCTGCATGGCCAGCCCGTGGTGCCGACGCTCGCCCACGCAATTCGCCCGGACACGCTCGTCGATTCCGGAACACCGATTGCACGCGGGCAGGCTTCCGCAGAGTCCGCCGCGGAGACGCCTTCCAGGCCCCACGCGTCGGGGAGCTCGAGCCCGACCGGCGCACGACCGGGACTGACGAGCGCGATCGCCACGCAGTAATCGCGGGCGCGGTCGCGCTTGACGATGCTCAGCCGATCGAAGCCGCCTATGTAGCGCCCAATTTCGTAAACCGGGGCGGTGCTCGCATCCCCCGCAGGCGCGCCGCCCTGTCCGCCAGCTCCACCCACGGGCGTCGTGCCGCACGCTGTAGTTGAAGCCATCAAGAGTGCGACAGCGCACAGTGTGTCGCTGATGCGAATTGCATGGATCCTCCTCGTTACTCGCAGGCTGCAGTCAATGAGCGATGAACAAGCTGCATTGGGCCGCGGAGTATCGAAGCGACGGACAAAAGGGTCAAGCGCGCGCTCGGCTCTCGTTGAATCGAACGGCACGCGCTAGGTACCCATGGAAAGATAGATCTCGAGTGAGCGTTGCTCGTTCATGTGCGCGAACAGTGCGCACATGACTGCAATCCATCATCAATTTGCAGATGCACACGCATTGCGGCTGCGGGTTGGATATGCGACCACGATGCATGCACTCTGCACGACGTGAGGCGGTTCGTCGAAGCTTGGGCAGCCTGTGTATTGGAGGCGCGGCGGCGCTCGCCCTGTTGAACAGCGGCTGCGACAAACCGAACAAATTCGAAGTCACCAGCACCAGCGATGGCGGCAAAGGCTC
>DATHEN010001257.1:0-3018 GCA_035318565.1 Polyangiaceae bacterium | reverse complement strand
AGCGCGTTCTCTCGTTCCTGCTGTGACTGCTGCCAGGTGATCGCACGTCCCAATTCGTCAATGCGCTGGCGGATGCCGCGGACCTCCGCCACCAGATCCGGATCCTCGATCACGCCCATGAACTTGCCGATCGCCGCGGCGACTTCGATCACGGTGCTCGCACCGCTGTAAGCTGCCGCGAACTTGCCGCCGATGGTTCCCACCGTGCGCATCGCGCCCTCTAGACGAAAGTGGTTCAGACCGGCGTAGCTCGGCTCCGAGTCCGCGTGCGCAGCCGTGCCCGTCGGTTCGCTACTTGCGCTCGGCTCTTCTGTTTCCGGACTGCATCCAATGAATCCCGCAGTAGCCGCAGTGAGTGACAGGATGCAGAAAGTACGCTTGCGCATGATCGTCCTTGGTTAGCAATGCTGCGACGGCCCACGCGCCGCGCGCAGCGCTCAGCAAGCTGCATGCCCGCGGTGCTCGCCCTCGAGCACCAGCGATTCCCGCACAGCCATGGCGGCAGAGAGCGCTGTGTATCGGCAGAGGCGGTGCAGTGAATCAGCGCACGTATCCGCTGCGCTGATTCACTGACGGGCGCTGGTGAGGCGGCGTAGCTTTTCGGTCCAGACGCAATTTTCGGATTGGGCGTATGCGCAGGCGCAGGCATCACTCCGGCGGCGGCCAAGTATGAACCGCCAGCGGCCACGCAGAAATTCTCGCGCCAAAACGCGGTAAAGTCAGCGTGATGACACTTCGCTACATTCCCTTCGCAATCATCTCCCTCCTCATGGCGCTCGGCTGTGGCTCGACCCCTCCCGGCGGGAGCGGTGGCGCGGGCGGCAGCGGCGGTGGGCCGCGCGGCACGGGTCCTGGCGATTGGACGGCAGGCGATTATCCACCCGATTTAACGGGACAGACTTACCTGGAGCTCACCGGGGTCGAGGGTAACGAGGGGGTCACGCGCCAGTACAAGGTGCACGTTCCGCCGAGTTACGACCCCAAGGTGCCGATGCCGGTGGTCTTCTGCTTCCACGGCCTCCTACAGAACGCGGTGATGTTCTGCGTGAACGGCGCGGGCCTGGCGACGAAGGCCGACGCAGCGAAATTCATCTTGGTGATGCCCAACGGTAACGCCAACCGCTGGAACGCCGGCGGCTGCTGCGCGGCAGATCCTGCGCTCGACGAGGTGGCGTTCGTGCGCGCCATCTTCAAAGACGTGGGTGAGCACCTGAACGTGGACCTGAATCGCGTCTACGCGACTGGCCTTTCCAATGGCGGGTTCATCAGCTACCGGCTGGCGTGCGAGGCAGCGGACATCTTCGCCGCGGTGGCGCCCGGTGCAGGCGGCCTGCTCTCGCGACAGGTCGCGTGGGGCAACCTGGAGTCGGATTTCGTCGAGTGCAACCCCAGTGAAAAAGTGAGCGTGCTCGACCTGCACGGCACTGCCGACGGTATCGTGCCCTTCACACTGCAGGCTCAATCGCTCCAGATCATGGCGCAAGAAAATGGCTGCGGAACCAGCACGGCTCCAGCGGTCGACCCTGCGAGCGCGGGCGACACGACGTGTGTGAGCTACGCGGGCTGCCCGCGGGGCATCGAAGTCACGGGCTGCTCCGTGGAAGGAGGCGGGCACGTCTGGTTCGGCAGCGACAGCTGCGGCACCGGCGCCGGCCCGATTGGCTGCACCTACGTCGGAGCGAACAGCGACACGCTCGTGAACACGGACGAGGTCTGGGACTTCTTCAGCCGCCACTCGAAATAACCACGAGCGGCCACTCAGCTACGACTTGGCGCGTCGATTCTCGTCTTCATCCGCGCTGGCGAGCTCTCGTTCCATGAGCTCGACGAGCTCGCGGAACTGCTCGCGGTTGCTTTCATTCATCTGCATCAAGCGTTGATGGGCCAGAAGAACGGTCTGCGAAGACGCCTCGCGAGAGGCGTCGATTCGTGGAATGGGCGCGCCTCCTGCGCCGGGAGTGCCCTCCGTGCAGATGTCGAACACTTCGTCGAAAGCCATGCTGAACAGGACTTGAGTGATCTCGGCGCGCGGAGAGAAGATGGTGACGCGCTTGCCGTTCGAGGTCGTGACCCGATCGGCAATGCGGGCGATCGCGCCGAGGTTGGTGCTGTCGATGATCTCCGCTTGTGAGAAGTCGAAGAGCAGCTCGGCGTCCGGCTCGCGGTCCAGCAAAGCATCCACGAAGCCGGTGACGGACGGAGCCAAGGAATGCCGCACGTCGCCGACGTACCGCAGCACGTGAGCGTGATCGTGACCGGCGTAGAGGACGCGCCCTTCAGACATGCTCGGTTCTCCTTTCCAAGAGTAGCAACGTGACGTCGTCGCGGTAATGCTCGTCGGGTACTAGCCCGATGTCGTCGGCGATCGCGTCGATGCTGCCGCTCGCGGCAAAACGCGAGACGAGCTCATCGAGCTTCGTCCTTCCCGGTGCCTCGGGCAGGACCTCGAGCACGCCGTCGGAGGCGAGCAGCACTCGCCGGGTCGATGCCAGCGAGACCTCCCGGGTGAAGAAACGCGCGCTGGAGAACAAGCCGAGCGGACGACCGGCGCATTCGAGTGGACCCACCTGTCTACCATCGTCCAGCAGCGGAAAGGGATACTGGCCGGCGCTCGTGTACTCGAGACAGTGCGTTCGAAGGTCGAGGACGCCGTAGAACATGGTCACGTGCTTCTTGAGCTTGTGCAGGTCGAGCTCACGGTTGAGCGCGGTCATGAGCTCACCGGGCCGCAGCAGGACGTCGTTCTCCTGGCGCGTGAGCGCTTCCCGATAACGACCGATGAGCGCGACCATCATCGCGGTGACGAGCGCGGACGCCGCGCCGTGCCCGGACACGTCGGCGATGTACATTGCGAGATGCTCTTCGTCGAGCACGAAGTAGTCCACGAAATCGCCGCTCAAATACTGCGAGGGATACAGCCGGCGAGTCAAGGCGTAGCCTTCGACGCGAAGGCCGTCTGCGGGTAGGAGTTGAAACTGAATGCGCCGGCCGGCTTCCTGATCGCTCCTGAGCTCGGCA
>DATHEN010001256.1:0-7722 GCA_035318565.1 Polyangiaceae bacterium | reverse complement strand
TCACGCTTACTGGCCGAGAGGCCCATCGCCGCCTGAGCCAGGTGTTCGACGAGCTCGCGCTCGAGGGGACGCGAGAGATTCAATTGCTCGTCCACGTTGGCGCGCGCGCGAGTCAACACACGCTCGACGTCTTCCCAGCGGCCCAGAGATTGCGCTTTGGCCAGCACCTCCACGAGCAGCTGCAGTGTCCAGTTGCGCTGGGACTCACCTACTCCACTCAGAGTGTCGTCATCCACGCGCGCGGTGGAGCCGCAGCTCGGACACTCCAAGAGCTCGGCCGGGTAAGGCAGGCTGCAGTCCAAGCAGTGCGTCATGAAACCGGTCTGGCGAGTGTTCGGACCCGTACCGCGTTGAGCCGGAGCGCTGACCCGACAGAACACCAACTCCTGCGTTCCGATCCGGACGCGATCGCCGTCGTTCAGCTCCTGCGTGCCCTGCACCTGCCGCCCGCCGATCTGAAGTCCGTTGCGCGAGCCCAGATCCTCGATCGTGGCGCGGTCTCCGTCGATGGTCACTCGCGCGTGCTGCCGGGAAACCAACGGGTCTTCGATGCTCACGTGACAGGCCGCACTTCTGCCTATCAGCGTCTCCCCCTGCGCCAAGTCGATCTCTTGCAAGAGGAACCGAAGCCGGTAGCGAGTCAAGGTCGGATCCGCTAGCGCACCCAAGCCTTCAGAGTAGCGGTGCGGCCGCGGCTCGTCAAAGCGCGCGACGACCCCGCCAGCCCGCCTGGTCGCGGGTGGCCGCCGCGGGCCTGGGCCATTTCCGGGCGTTTTTCAGCCAGAGCTCGAGAGCACCCGCAGCAGCCGGACGATGAAGCGG
Source organism: Polyangiaceae bacterium (assembly GCA_035318565.1). Taxonomy (GTDB): domain Bacteria; phylum Myxococcota_A; class Polyangia; order Polyangiales; family Polyangiaceae; genus DATDJP01. The sequence goes on along the minus strand of DATHEN010001256.1, from coordinate 6,900 downwards.
CCATTCAGCATAAGCCCGTAGATCTTCAGGTCGCGCCTGCGGAGCGCCCGGAGAACCGACCCGAGAGCCGCCCTCCCCTCCGCGTCCCGGAAGCCCGGCAGGGGCAGGCGCAGAGGGCCGTCGAAGCGCATTCGGGTCAAGGCCTCGATGTCGGCGCTGCTTCCCGAGATGGTGATGTCCGGTACCCCGATCAAACCTTCGTGGATGGTCAGACGACCAAAGTCGAAGCGCAAGGTGAGCGCGCTCACGGCGTCGTCCGCCAAAATGACCACCGACCCGCGCAAGCGCTGGAACTCCCGCCGCTGCCAATCTCGCCCCAGGTTGGTCCGCACGACGTCGGCAAGCCTGCGCGCGAGGGCGCTTCTCTCGGTACCGGGGGCCAGATCTACGACAGGGTCCATCGAGCCGTCAGCGGGCGAAGGCGGCTAGCGCTTGGCTCGCCCCGCCGCCGATCAGGCGCAGGGCGAGCTCCGCAAGCCGAACCTCATGACACGATTACGTTGCACACCCGGCTCACGTACCCCACCTTTTGGATCTGCTCCAAAACGGGCGCGGGTAACGGTGTATCGAGTGCCCAGAGCGAGGCGGCCTCTCCGCCTTTCGTGTCTCGTCCGAGCTGAAGCCGCGAGATGTTCACGTTGGCTTGGCCGATCAACGTTCCGATGCTTCCGAGCACGCCGGGCTTGTCGACGTTCTTGGTGACCAGGATCGCGCCTTCCAGGTGAGCGTCCATTTCGTAGCCGTCCCAGCGCACCAGGCGTGGCTCGCCGTTGGCCGCGAGCGTACCGGCGACAGACGCCTGTTTGCCGTCCTTACCCGTGACCGTCACGGTGATCAAAGTCGTGAAAGCACCCTTCTGAGTGGTCTTGTTCTCACGCACCTCGATACCGCGGTCCTTGGCCATCACGGGCGCGTTCACGGAGTTGACCTGCTCGGCGAAGAATCGCTCCAGCACGCCGGACAGTGCGGCGTTCACGAGCGGAGCGGTCGGGACATTGGCGGCCTCGCCCGCGCATTCCACGCAAATTTCTCGGGGCTCGAGCGCTTCCACCTGAGCCAGGAATTGGCCGAGCCGGCGCGCCAGCGCCAAGTACGGGCCCAGCACCGGCGCCATCTCGCGCGGAATGGACGGCACGTTCACGGCGTTCGAAATCGTGCCGCTCTGCAAGTACGCGACGACCTGCTGCGCAATCTCGACTGCCACACGCAATTGCGCTTCTTCCGTGGAGGCGCCCAGGTGCGGAGTAGCCACGACGTTCGGATGCTTCACGAGATCCGTGAGGCCGGGCGGTTCTTCGACGAACACGTCCAGCGCCGCAGCGCCGATCTGCCCCGATTCGAGGCCCTTCAGCAAGGCGGCTTCGTCGTAGATGCCGCCACGTGCCGCGTTCACCAAGAGCACGCCCTTCTTCAGCTTGCCTACGGTGTCGTCATTGACGAGACCGCGCGTCTCCGCGGTGAGCGGCGTATGCACGCTGATCGCGTCGGCGCGGCGCAAGAGCTCGTCTAGCGTCACGAGCTCGATGCCGAGCTCGGCAGCGCGCTCCTTGGTCACGACCGGATCGTAGCCAATCACGTTCATGGACAGACCGCGCGCACGGTCGGCCACGATGCGACCGATGTTGCCGAGGCCGACCACGCCGAGCGTCTTGCCCGAGAGCTCACGACCCTCGAACTTCTTCTTTTCCCACTTGCCCTGCTTCATGGTGGCGTCGGCCGCAGGAATCTTGCGGGCGATGGAGAAGAGCAAGCCAATCGCGTGCTCGGCCGTGGTGACGGCGTTGCCGGTGGGCGTGTTCATGACCACGATGCCGCGGCGCGAGGCAGCCTTCACATCCACGTTGTCGACACCGATGCCGGCGCGGCCGACGACACGCAGCTTGGCGGCGGCTTCGATCACTCGAGCCGTGACCTTGGAGCCGCTGCGGATCACCAGTCCCTCGTAAGCCGGGATCGCCTCGACGAGCTGGTCTTCGGTGAGACCCGGACGGTTATCCAGTTCGATACCTTCGGCCTCTTGCAGAACCTGCAGGCCTTCTTTGCTGAGCGAATCGCTAACGAGAACTTTGGCCATCACGCGCCCTTGTGAAAATCGTTCATGTAGTCCACCAGCGCCTGTACCCAGGCGAGCTCGGCGGCATTGTAAATCGAGGCGCGCACGCCGCCTACGGAGCGATGTCCCTTGAGACCGATCATACCCTGCTTCTGAGCGCCGGCGATGAACTCGGCTTCGAGCTCTTCCGTGGGTAGCGTGAAGACCACGTTCATCGTGGAGCGGCTCTCTCTTTCGACCGGACAGCGATAGAAATCGGGCCGCGCGTCGATCGCAGCGTACAGCGCCTGCGCTTTCTCGCGGTTCTTCGCCTCGATCGCTGCCAGACCGCCCGCCTGCTTGAACACGTCCAGCACGTTGCGCAGGATGTAGACGCCGAACGCAGGAGGCGTGTTGTAGAGCGAGGTATTCTCGGCGTGCGTCCGGTACTGGAAGATCACCGGGATGTCCTTGCGAGCGCGCTCCACCAGATCCTTACGCACGATCACCAGCGTCACGCCGCTCGGGCCGAGGTTCTTCTGCGCGCCGGCGTAGATGAGTCCGAACTTCGAGACGTCGATCGGCCGCCACATGATGTCGCTCGACATGTCCGCGACCAGGGGCACCTTGCCGGTGCTCGGGAACTCGTGCCACTGCGTGCCGAAGATCGTGTTGTTGGTCGTGATGTGCACGTACGCGGCGTTCGCGTCGAGCTCGAGCTCGCTCTGCTTGGGAATGCGCGTGAACTTCTTGTCCTTCTCCGTGGTACCAGCCACGCGCGCCTTACCGAGCAGCTTGGCTTCCTTGTAGGCTTTCTGCGACCAGGCGCCGGTCAGCACGTAGTCGGCGCTGCGGTCGGCCTCGAGCAAGTTCATGGGCACGACGGCGAACTGCTGGCTGGCGCCGCCTTGCAAGAACAACACGTCGTAGTCGTCCGGGACTTTGAGCAGATCGCGAACGAGCTGCAGCGCCTCGTTGTGCACGGCCTCGTAGGCTTTGCCTCGATGGCTGTGCTCCATGACACTCATGCCAGTGCCACCGAAATCGAGCAGCTCTTTCTGAGCACGCTCCAGGGCCGCCCACGGCAGTGCGGCGGGACCTGCGTTGAAATTCTTCGCTCGCGCCATGTTCATCTCCGGGCGGGCACACTGCCCGCGCGAGCGGAGTAGCCCCAGGGCTCGGTCGCGTCAAGCTGAGCAGAGCGCGGAACGAGACGCCTCAGGCGTGCAGCCTGCGCTTCAGGGCGTTCTCAATCCGAGCGCTAGCAATCGCCCCCTCACGCGCGACGTGTACGTGCTCACCTTCCACGACCACGACCGAAGATGGCGCCCCGCCCGGCGCCGTACCGGCGAGCACGTACAGATCTCCAGATTCCACTTTTGCCGCGAAAGCTTGCGCCACCTGGGCCGAATCGACCGCCGGCGGCATGCCGGGTGGATTGGCGCTGGTCGCGGTGAGCGCACCACCAAAACGCACCACCAGATCTGCGGCGGGTGACGGCTTGGCAACGCGCGCCGCGATCCTGCCATCCAGGAGCAGACGTTCGTCGACCTCTGGGCGGGCGCGCAGCGCGAGCGTCAGTGGGCCGGGCCAGAAGACGTTGGCGAGCTCTTCGGCGGCGGCCGGCCAAACGTCGACCCAAGCATGGAACGCTTCACGACTGGGGAGCAGGAGCGGCATGCCTTTTTCATTGCCGCGCGGTTTCAAGCTCAAGAGCCGCGTCAACGCCTCGGCCGAACGCGCGTCCGCCAGAAAACCGAAGAATGATTCCGTGGCTGCGGCTACGACTCGCCCCTGCGCGAGCGCGTTCAGGGCGGCTTCGCTGTCATCCGTGCGCGCCATCGACACCTGGCAGCGTTCCGAGCGCTCGCGCCGCGATGTCGCGGCGCATCTGACGTCCGTTGAAGCGGATGACCTTGGCCGCGCGGTATGCGCGCTCGTGCGCCTCTTGCAAGCTCGCGCCGCGCGCCGTCACGCCCAGCACGCGACCCCCGGCGCTGAGCATGCGCGCGCCATCGATGCGCGTGCCGGCGTGGTAGATGCGTACGCCCTCGACGGCTTGGGCTTCGAACAGACCGTCGATCACGTCACCGGTGCGCGGCGTATCCGGGTAACCGGCAGCGGCGAGGACCACGCACACCGCGTGCTCGCCCGAGGGACGCAACATGTCGGGAGCCAGACGTCCCTGTGCCGCGGCTAGCAGCGCCTCGAACAGATCGCCTTCGATCGTGTTCATCAGTACCTGCGTCTCGGGATCCCCGAAGCGCACGTTGAACTCGAGCAAGTAGGGCTCACCGCGCTCGCTGATCATGATCCCCGCGAACAGTGTGCCGCGGTACGGAGTGCCTTCGGCCTGCATGCCGGATAGCGCACGCGCGAAGACGTCTTCCTGGATACGCTGCATGAGCACCGGCGTAACCAGCGGCGCCGGTGCGTAGGTGCCCATGCCGCCGGTGTTCGGACCGCGATCGCCCTCACCGATGCGTTTGTGATCCTGCGCGGCGGGCAAGAGGAGCGCGCGTGTTCCGTCGCACAGGGCGTGCACGCTGGCCTCTGCGCCGCTGATCCGCTCTTCCACGACGACGGTGCTGCCCGCTGCGCCGAAACGTCCGTCCTGCAGCATGCTGCGCGCGGCGGCGGCCGCCTCGGCGTGGCTCTCCGCGACGACGACGCCTTTGCCGGCGCACAGACCGTCGGCCTTGACCACCGGCGGCAGCTCGAAGCCGGCAATAGCCGCATCGATCTGCGCCGGCTCGCGCACCACCACGTGACGCGCCGTGCGAATGCCGTGACGCGCGGCGAAATCCTTCATGAAGGCCTTGGATCCCTCGAGCTCGGCCGCGCGGCGGCTGGGCCCGTACGCGACGATGCCATGGGCCTGGAGCTCGTCGACCAGGCCCTCGCAGAGCGGGGCCTCCGGACCGACCAGCACGAGATCGACGCGCTCGCGCACTGCGATATCCAGGGGTCGCCCGGCCTCGTTCCGCAGCGACTTGCCCTCGGATCCCAGGCCCGCCGCAACCGTTCCCCCATTTCCCGGAGTAACGACGATGTCGGAAACTGTGGGCGATTCGAGAAGACGCTGCGCCAGAGCGTGTTCACGCCCTCCGGACCCGACGATCAATACTTTCGCTGCCATTCAAGTTTTCCGGCTTCGCACCGTTCGCTCGAATTGGCATACCATGGTCAGCGGAGCAACGCGTGAGTGAGCCAGTCGCCCTGCGCATCGTGCGCCCCTATGCGAGTGAGGACGAGTTCCTAGCCGGGGACCTATGGACCTTGGACGCCAAGGGCGCGCTGCTCGTGGACCAAGGTCCGCTCGATGCGGGCACGCTGGTTCGCTTCGACGTGGTGCTCACCAACGGTGAGCGGCTGATCCGCGCCGAAGGCAAGGTCGTGAAATACGTGGAGCCGAGCGCAGCGCGGCCTGGAGGCCTCAGGGTCCGTTTCACGCGTTTCGGCGGCAGCACGAAAACCTTCATCGACCGCGCCATCGCGCTACGTCGCGCCAGCGGCCAGCCGCCGCGACCCGCGCCGGCGCACTCGGAACGCGCGCAAGCGGAACCGGCGCGACCCGTGCCGGCGCGATCCGAAACCCCGCCGGCTGAGCCCAGCGCGGAGCTCAAGTCCGGTGTCACGACGTCCGCCGAGCGCCTGGTCACACCCGCACCAATCTCCGCGCGCGCCGTCGTCGGCAGCGATTTGAATGAACGCAAATCGGTACTGCGCCAACGCGCCATTCAAAATGTAGAGAAACCCGCAAACCGCGAGGCTCTTTTGGAGCGACTGCGGGCGCGCGCTCGTAGATAGCGCCCGCCCGCGCTTTCAATCGGGCATCGGTTGAACGGGCGGCGCCGCGCGGCGCGGGCGCGCGTGGGCACGCCGGACCAGCCGGTCACACAACGTGACGAACGGTATACCGGCTACGGCGGCAGCTTCGGGAAACAGGCTGGTCGCGGTCATGCCGGGCAGCGTGTTGACCTCGAGCAGGGTCACGGGCTCCGGGCCGTCTTCACGAACCACGAAGTCCACTCGCGACAGGTCCCGCGCCCCGAGCGCGCGATGCGCCGCTACCGCCAGCGTCTGGATGTTCGCGATCAGAGCGGCCGCGAAGGGCGCGGGACACTGATGCGCACTGCCGCCGGTTCCGTATCTGGACTTGAAATCGTACCACTCGGCGGCGCGCGCGGAAATCAACGTGGGCGGCAGCGCGTGCGCGAGACCCGCGTCGTCCTCGAGCACGCCGCACGTTACCTCGAGGCCCGTGACGAAGCGCTCGACCAGTGCCGTCGCATCGATGGCGAACGCGCTCTCCAGCGCGCGGTCGAGCACGGCGTCGTCCTCCTCGGACTGGATGCGCGCCACGCCGATCGCCGAGCCTCCCCCGGCGGGCTTGACGACCACGGCACGACCGAGGCGTGCGCGTAGCTCCCGGGCCGAGAGCGCGGGATCGCCCGCGTGCACCACGGCATCTTCCGCGACGGGCAAGCCCGCCTGACGAAACAGCGCTTTGGCCGCCGGCTTGTGCGCGGCCAGGGCGCTCGCCAGCACGGCCGAGCCGACATACGGCACGCCGATGACCTCGAGCAGGCCCTGCGTGCAGCCGTCCTCACCGAGCGGTCCGTGCAAGACCGGAAATGCCACGTCGAAGGCAGCGGGATCGAGCGTGCGCGCCAGGCTCGGTTCGAGCTCGAACGAAGTGACGGTGTGGCCGACCTCCAGCAGCGCGGCGCGTACGCTGGCCGCGCTGACCCGGCTCACGGCGGCTTCGCTCGAAGGCCCGCCCGCGAGCAGCGCCACGCGCAGCGCCGTGGTCACGGCGTTGCCACACTTTCGATAGGTAGATGCTCGAGCACGATACCGAGCTG
>DATHEN010001255.1:0-3864 GCA_035318565.1 Polyangiaceae bacterium | reverse complement strand
CCCGGCATCAGCAGATCGAGCAGGATGCAGTCCACGCTCTGGACGGCCAGGAGCTCCAGCGCTTCTTCACCGGAGCGCGCCAAGACTACGTCGTAGCCATCGTCGCCGAGCGCAGAGGCAATTTCGTGCAGATAGGTGCTGCTGTCATCCACGGCCAGAATGCGCTTGGGCGCGGAGAGGCTGGCCACGTCTTTGCGCGCAGTACGCGGCATCCGCAAAACCGCGGCCAGCCGCGCCAGAATCACCTGTACGTCCTCTTCCTTGCGCACGAACGCGTCGGCGCCCGCGTCGAGCGCCCGCAACTCCGCAGCGCGATCCTCGGAGCCTGTGAGCAAGAGACAAGGCGTAGCGCGCAGCGCGGCGTCCAGGCGAACCTTGCGAATCAGCGTCAGACCGTTCATCCCCGGCATGACGCCATCCACGATGATCGCAGCCGGCCGGTGCACCGCCGCCAGCCGCAGGCCTTCCTCCCCGGAACGTGCGGTCAGCACCTGGTAACCTCCTCCCTCCAGCAAGTCGCGCAGCTCTTCACGAAATGTGGTGCTGTCGTCGATGAGCAGCACCGCATCGGGCATGGCGACGGAGCCTTGGCGGTTTCTGATGAGCTCTCTGGCGCGCGCCACGACGTGGCCCGAGTCGTACGGTTTGCCGACGTAGTCGTCCGCACCGGTCTGCATACCGCGGATGCGGTCCTTGATTTCCGCTTCCGACGACAGCATCAAAATCGGCAGCGTGCTGGTGTCGGGTCGGCTGCGGAGCTCGTGCAGAATTTCCACGCCGTCGCCGTCGGGGAGCAAAACGTCCAAGATGACCAGCGCCACCGAGCCCTGCAGCAGAGCAGCACGCGCCTCTGCGGCGGTTGCGCAGGCCACGGGCTCGAAGCCTTCCGCGTTGAACGCCTCGGCGAGGTCCATGCGCACCGTGAGGCTGTCGTCGACGATGAGCACCTTGTCAGCCATGGCGCTCTCCTTCGCGTGGCTTCACGATCAGGTTCAAGGCTGAACCAATCTCACCGAGCGGCAGCACGCGCTCGGCCGCACCGAGCAGTACGGCTTCGCGCGGCATCCCGTAGACGACGCACGTGGCTTCGTCCTGCGCGATGGTCAGGGCACCCGCGCGGCGCAGCATCAACAATCCCGAAGCTCCATCGCGACCCATGCCCGTCAGCAAGCACGCCACGACCTTTGGACCCACTTCCGCCGCCAGCGATTCGAACAACACGTCGACCGAAGGCCGGCAGGAATGTCGCGGTGGATCCAGCATCAGCCGCATGCGTCCATCACGAACTATCAGGTGCCGCCCCGCCGGGGCCATGACCACGCGCCCACCGCAATCCTCCAGAGTTTCGCCGTCGCGCGCATAGTTGACGCGATGCTGCGTCTGCCCGTCGAGCCAATCCGCGAACGCGGTGCTGAAGGGCTCGTCGATGTGCATCACGAGCAGCACGGCCACCGACCGCGAGGGGCGTAACGCCTTCAGCACATCGACCACCGCGCCGGGTCCTCCGGTGGAAGCTCCCAGCGCAATGACGCGGCGGCGGGCGTCGTTGCCTGGGATGGATCTGGCAAACGAGGCGCGCGGGCTTTCCGTCAAACCGCGCAGGCGCGCTCTGGGATGAGTGATCACCTTGATGCGCGCGACGAGCTTCAGGGTCGAGAGAAAGTGCTGCTCCCAGACGTCGTCCGCCTGACCTCCCGTCGGCTTTTCGAGCACATCTACGGCGCCGGCCGCCAGCGCTTCGTACGTCTTGAACAGCTCTCCGCGGTTCGTGGACGCCGATACGATCAGAATCGGAGTCGGGAAGTGCGCCATCACGTATTCGGTCACGGCCTGGCCGCTCATCACCGGCAGCACCATGTCCAGAGCGATCACGTCCGGACGCAGGCGCGCACAGAGCTCGATGGCGGTCTTGCCGTCCTCGGCTTCGCCAGCGACCTCTACGTCGGCGTCGGCTGCCAAGACATCGCAAATATAGCGACGAATCGTCAGCGAATCTTCGACGACGAGGACGCGTAGCTTACTCATGGCGACTCGACCAGCGCTTGAATGCGTTCGAGTAGAACACCCTGGTCGAACTCGCTCTTGAGCATGTGTGCGCGGGCGCCTGCCGCGATTCCTCGAGCGCGGTCCTCCGCCGAGCCTCGCGACGTGAGCAAGATGGCGGGAATACTCGCGAGCACGGGATCGCTCCGCGTCTTCTCGATGAAGGTGAAGCCGTCCATGCCCGGCATTTCGACGTCCACCAGGAACAGAGAATATTTACGCTTCCTCGCTTTATCGAGACCCTCCTCTCCTGAGGTCGCCAGGTCCACTTCGTAGCCTGCCGCTTCGAGGATGCTTTGCTCGAGCATGCGCGTGGTCAGCGAGTCATCGATTACGAGCAAGGGCAGTCGCTCGCGAGCGGGGCGTACGTCGTGCTGGAGTTGCAATGCGGATACCAGCAGTGCGTCCGGATCGACGACAACCTGCGCGCGGCCGGCGGCGTCCAGGATTGCTCCGGCGATCACCCGATCGGCCGGGGCGAACGGCGGCAGTGGACGCATCACGATGTTCTCCATCCCGAGCAGGCGATCCACGGCGAGCGCCGCGCGCCGGCTGCCGCGCTCGAGCACGATGGCCGAGCGAGCACCAACGGCAGAGCTCGGCTCGGGCTCGCGCAGCGCCTGGGCCAGAGACAGAAAAGGAATGACTTCGCCCTGGAAGAGCAGCGTCGTGCCCGAGGCCGCTCGCGCGATTTCCTCCGGGACCACGCGTACGGTGCAGTTCACGGCGTCCAGGGGCACGGCGACCACGCGTTCGTTCACCTGCACCATCAGCGCGCGCATCGCCGCTAGCGACACGGGCAGCAGAATCTCGAATGTCGTGCCCTTCCCGCGCGTCGTGTCGATCTGCACGCTGCCGCCGAGCTCCCGCGCAGCTTGGCGCACGACGTCCAGACCGACGCCGCGGCCTGAAATTTCGGTGACCGCACCGGCAGTGGAAATGCCAGCTTGCATCAGCCAATCGAGCAGCTCCTTGTCGCCGAGAGCAGCGGTTCTGTCGCCGAGCAACGCCTTCTGCTGGGCCGCCTTGCGCACCGCGATGAGGTCGATGCCGCGGCCGTCGTCCCGACAAATGAACGCTAGCTGGTTGCCTTGCCGTTTGACCTCGAGCGTGATTCGACCCTCTGGAGGCTTACCAGCGGCGACGCGCTCGGCTTCGGGCTCGATACCATGCGCGATCGCGTTGCGGATGACTTGCACCAGCGCGTTCTGGACCACATTCAACATGTGCGAGTCCATACGCAGCTCGCCCCCCACAGCCACGAACGCCACTCTCCGCTTCGATGCAGAAGCCACGTCGCGCACCGTACGCTCGAGCGGGTGGAACAAGACGCTCGCCGGCAACATGCGCAGACTCTCTGCAGCCTCGCGCACTTGCGACAGCTCGCGATTGACCTGATCCAAGGCGAAGCCGAGCTCTCTTTCGACGACCTCCAGCACTGCGCGAAGCTCGGCCGACAGCGACCGCATGCGCGCGCTCGAACCGTTCAGCGTGCGCTTCAGGCGAAGTGCCCCGAGTTGCTCGTCGAGCAGTTGAGCCAAACGGCGCGCGCGCTCGGTGCGTGTCAAACAGGTTCGCAAAGAGGTGAGCTGAGCGCTTGCCTCCGAAATCCCGTCCAGCACCGAATCGACCTCGACGAGATCGCTGCTCACCATGCGCAAAGGCTCGTCCGGCGGCACGCTCGCCGGCGCGCCGGGATGCCCCTTCGACGTCGCGTCCGGCCGCGCTTCACTCGGAGCAGTCAGCTTGGCGAGCAGGGCCGACATCTCGTCGACGAGGCGGAGCGCGCCGTCGATCAGCTCGCGCGGTGCTCGGCTCGTT
>DATHEN010001254.1:0-2566 GCA_035318565.1 Polyangiaceae bacterium | reverse complement strand
TCGGGCATTCGGCGCTGCATTGCCAGCTCGTGCCGTTGAATTCACACGGCGCTCCGCGGCAGTCGTTCGAGGTCTCGCATGTGTCGGCGCTCGTGGAACAATGAAAGCCCGATGGCCTACCATCACAGCCCGTAGCGGATCGGCAGCGCTGGCCGGCGCCACACTCCTGGTCTCCGCTGCACGTGCTCGGGACACACTCGTGGCAAGCGCAGCGCTGTGATGCGCCACAATCAGCATCTCCGAGACACCCATGGTATTCGCACGCCGTGAAGCGGATGAGCTTGCGGCACACGCCGCCCGGTGCTGCGGTGCAATCGCTGTCAGAGTTGCACGGGCTTTCTAGAGGAAAGCACCAGCGCTCGGGGAGCGTGACGCACTCGCCCGTGGGATCGCATATATCCTTCCCCTGAACCAGATCGCTCGCGCAAATGCCTCCGGGTTGGCACTGTTCGTTGCTGTCGCAGCTCTGAATGCGATCCGTATTCCCGTACTCACAGCTTGCGAACATCACGCCCGTGCAGCGGCCACGCGCATGCTCGGTGCACTCATCGTGAGCAGTGCAATACTTGCCAACCGCACAGTGACGGGTGAGCGTGCCCGAGCTGTAACGACATTCTATCGTAGGAAGGACGCTGTACTGTCGATCGATGGAGCCGCCCTCGCAGCCACGCGAGTCGACGTCATGCGCTCCCGTGCGCGGCGCGGTGCATTCTTCCCACTGCTCGGGGGTCAGTTTGGTCGCGCCGCTGCAGTCCACGCCGGCGCTTTGGTCCGTGCCCTGCTTGCTTCCGCCGGTCGTCCGAGCGGCGTCGCCTGCCGAGCACGCGGTCACGGCGCAGAAGACGAGGCTGGCTACGGCTTCGATCTTCACCATGGAAAAGTAGCACCGATCCTCAGGACCGCTTCATTGGCACGCTCGGCCTTGCTCCGGCCGCATCTTTGACGCCCAGCGCTCCACAAAAGGCAATCCTCACGGCCCGCCACTGTGTGACCGAACTCGGCCAGGTAGATGGTGCCACCGTCGCCGCGAACCAGCTCAGGATCAGCGCCACGAGATCAGGAATCAGAGCCGTAAGCGTGGTGCTCCACTTCGGCACCGACCAGACTGCTAGCGTTCAGGCACGTTTGAACTGTAGCAGTTCGATGAGGTAGCCATCGGGGTCGCGGAGCATCGCGAAGCGGAGCGATCCGGCGTCGGTGGGCGGCGTTTGCAGGACCACGCCGCTTTCGGCGAGAGCGGCAGCGGCGCAGTCGATGTCGGAGACGCGGATGACGAAGCGGCTGTATCCGTCGCCGTGCTGTATCGGTACGGCGTCTTCGTCCCTCCATATCAAGACCAGACTGCTCGCTTTGGAGTCCGGGAAAGCGAGCACCACTTCGTTCATTCCCCCGCCGATCGGAAAGCGCATCTGCTCTTGCATGCCGAGCACTCCGACGTAGAACGCGAGCGCGCGCTCGATGTTCTCCACATTGTATGTGACGAAGGCGATCCTCGGGCGAAAAGCGTTGAGCCCGGCCGCGCGATCGCCAGCGTCACTCGGCATCGAATTCGGGGAGGTCGACATCGGAAGGTGTTTACGGGTCTTCGCTTCACTCCGTCAAGAGTTGCGTCCGGCGAGTCCGTTCGAGGGTATGATTCGTCGATTGTGGGGCGCGGTCCTTGGCGGCGCTCTTTCGTCGCGGCGCGGTCAGCGCGGTATGCGCAACTCTTTGCCGGTCGAGCCGATGGGCGGCGCTGGCACGCCGAGCTCGCGGCACATGGCGCGCAAGTCTGCTTGAAGCTCTGAAAGAGTTGGCGTGTTCGGCCCAGCAGCCTCCAGCAGCTTGCGCAGGCCGTCGTCCACGGTCGTGGCAATTGCATGACTCCGCGCGGTGCCGTGCAGAATACTCAACCCACGCATGACCGTGCGGACCAGGCTGATGCGCAACATGTCGCCAACCGGCACCGTGACCAGCTTCCGTAGCGCGGGGCCGAGCTTCTTCAAGCGCAGGACGTTTTCCGCGCGCGTCGCCGCGTCGGGCATTTCGGCGGTGGGCAATACGAGCATCATGCACAGAATGCCGTTCGCATTCGCCAGCGCCAACCGCTCTGCACGGTCAAACAGCCAGCGCGTACGGTGCAGCCGCGCCGGCAACGCGTACACGATCGACAGCGTGTCCCCGCGCGCGATGACCGCGACGCCGTCGTGCATCTGTATCGAATCCTTGGCAATCACCTTGAGTACCGCAGCTCGGAGGCCCTTCAGCATAGTGCGAGGCCCAGCGGCTGGCGTTGACGGGCCAAGAACCCGTTGATTTTCGCGCTCTCCGCCTGAACGCCACCTCGAGTCAGCCGCCCGCCCCCAGCTTGCGCCGATCGGACGCACTCACCGAGACCGCATGTCGCGGCATGCGCTCCAGGCTGAAAGCCGGATTGCTTCGACTGGTAAAAATAGCTCCCAAGTGGTGGCACGCTCACGCGAGTCCGTTGCCACCTCAACAAGCGTTGTACGACGCGGGCCCGTGCTCGTTTGGGAATCGTTGTCATGATCGTCTCCTGGTTTTTGTGATTCAAAGAGTCGCGCTT
>DATHEN010001253.1:0-2825 GCA_035318565.1 Polyangiaceae bacterium | reverse complement strand
CAGAGCGCCTTGGTATCACGGCCAAGATCGACTTGGTCGAAGTGGAGGACGCGACCGTCGTTCCCATCGAGTACAAGCGTGGCGCGAAAGCCGGAAGTACCCGAAGGCGCCTATCTGCCGGAACTTGCGCAGGTTTGCGCTCAGGTGCTCCTGCTGCGCGAACACGGTTACAAGTGCGACCATCGTCAATCGTGATCGATACGCGCCTGCGATCCTTCGCGTAGAAGATCCCGCCGTACTTCCGCCGTGTTCGCGCGGCGGCCCCATTGAAGCGCGAACACTCAAGCGGTCTTCGGCAAACAGAAACCGGCATTCCGCCGTGTTCGCGCGGCGGACCCATTGAAGGGAACACCGCATCGTAGCCTGCGCCGCGGCAGACGTGCGTGCGCTCGATCCACACGCCGAGACAATAGACATTGGAAGACTGGCGATGTGCCGCTCTATCGCCGGCAGACTCATGTCGGGCTCTATAGCGTTTCTTCGAACGGGTGACCTTGCGGACCTGGATGAGAACGGGTAGCTCGTAGCCATGGAGAGCACCGACAATCAGTACGACTGGATCGTGATCGGCTCCGGCTTCGGCGGCAGCGTTTCCGCCCTGCGCTTGGCGGAGAAGGGTTATCGCGTGCTCGTCATCGAGAAGGGGCGCCGCTTCGCGACCACGGACTTCGCGAAGACGAACATGGAGCTGTCGCGCTGGCTGTGGGCTCCAGCGGCGGGTATGCGCGGCATCTACCAGATGACCTTCATGCGTCACGTCACTATTCTCCACGGCGTGGGCGTGGGTGGCGGCTCGCTCGTTTACGCCAACACGCTGCCCAGACCCAAGCGTCCGTTCTTCCAAGCGAAGACGTGGTCCCACCTCGCGAACTGGGAGAAGGAGCTCGCGCCGCACTACGACACGGCGCTACGGATGCTCGGCGCCACCCGGTATCCGGGCGAGACCGAGGCCGACCGAATCCTCAAGCAGATCGCCGCCGATATCGGACGCTCCGAGCACCATCATCCGACGGACGTGGCAGTGTTCTTCGGCAAGCCCGGCGTCGAGGTCGATGACCCCTATTTCGGTGGCAAGGGGCCGAAGCGCGTTGGCTGCACGGAGTGCGGAGCATGCATGACGGGTTGCCGAGTGGGCGCGAAGAACACGCTGGACAAGAATTATCTCTACCTCGCAGAGCAGCTCGGCGCCTCGGTGCTCCCCGAGACCGAGGTCACGGCAGTTCGGCCCGAGTCGGGCGGCTACCGTGTCGAGGTCCGCGGCTCGCTCGACAAAAAGCAGAAGCGCGTTTTCCAGGCGTCGCGTGTCGTGTTTGCCGGAGGCGTGATGGGCACGATTCCACTTCTGCTCGCCATGCGCGACGACCCGAACGGCTTGCCCCAGTTGTCCGCGCGCCTGGGCCGCTCGGTGCGCACGAACAACGAGTCGCTCGTGGCAGTATCCAATCAAAACGCACCGCACGACTTCTCGCGCGGCGTCGCGATTACGTCCATTTTGCACACGGACGACGAGAGTCACATCGAGCCGGTTCGCTACGGCGACGGGTCCAACTTCTTCCGCAAGCTGGTCTTCCCGCACTCGACGAAGACGACGTTACTGGGGCGTCTGGCTGCCGTGGCCAAGGCCTACGCGCAGCACCCGCTCCAATGGGCGCGTAGCTTCCTGGTGGGAGAGAATCGCAAGACGGTCATTCTGCTGTACATGCGCACGCTCGATGAGAGCCTCACGCTCGTGCTGAAGCGGACGCCCCTGGGCGGACGCATGCTGCAAACCAAGCTCGAGGATCCGAAATCCGCGCCGCGCGCCAATCTTCCCGAAGCGGCCGAGCTTGCGCGGCGTTTTGCCGACAAGATGGGCGGAATCGTTTCGAGCATGTTCTCCGAGGCGCTCTTCGGCACGCCCACGACGGCGCACATTCTGGGCGGCGCGTGCATGGGCAAGGACGCGAGCGAGGGCGTGATCGATGCGGAGCATGGCGTGTTCGGGTACCCTGGCCTGTACGTGATCGACGGCTCGGCCGTGTCCGCCAATCCTGGAGTCAATCCGTCGCTGACGATCACGGCGCTCGCCGAGCGTGCCATGAGCCGCATACCAGCGGCGGCTAGCGTGACAGTGAGCACGCCGCCGCACAACGCTTCACCGCAGGCCGCAACGCATAGCTAAACGCAGCGAGCCAACTAGCCTCTCAACTATTTCGCTTCGGCTGACTGCAGAAATTCCGGCGCTACTGGCGGCGCGAAGTAGTCCAGCGTCAACTGCCGCGCCTGACCGTCGGAGGCTGGAGCATGCGTAGTCTCCGCCGTGCCAAGTCAGAGCGGTCCGCTCACCAGCCGAGTTTGGCTTGCAGCTGGCTCTTCAGGATGCCGGCCATGCGCGCGTGCTCGGCTCGGCTCGGGTGCCAGTCGCAGCCCGTGGGGATCGAACCATCCGATCCCAGATTTTGCTGACCGAAGTCGAACGCCGCCACTTTGGTATCGCCCTGACCGGCGCGCGCCGCGACGACATTGGCGAGCCGCGTTTTCGCCTGATTCAGTGCCGGATCTCCGAGCATCGGTCCGATGCTGATCAGTAACCATGCCGCGGGGTAGCGGGTCCGCAAGTGCGCGATGAACTGCGTGTATGCCGTTTCATAGGCGGTCCCAGGATCGCCCATGTTCCAATCGTTCGTGCCGAGGTTGATGACGACAGCGGACGCTTGGCGCGTGAAGTTCCAGCCGGGGCTCGAGCTCGCGCCGACGGCGTTGTCGTACACCGCGGACAACACATGCGTGGTGTCGTTGTCGCGATCGCGCACCATGCCCCATCCGGACCGCGCAATGGTGCTCAC
>DATHEN010001252.1:0-5732 GCA_035318565.1 Polyangiaceae bacterium | reverse complement strand
GTAGCAGAGCTCGTCGAGCAAGGCGCTGCCCTGGTGACGGCTCTCGGCAAAGCGGGGGGCGCGCGGCGCCGCGCACGCAGCGAGTGAAGACGCCTGGTTTCACGTGGGCGCCGTTGTGCGCGCTCGGATTGTCACTGGCCTCGAGCGCGACAGCGCAAACGCCGAAGCAGCTGTTCGAACAAGGCGTGGTCGCGCTCGATAGCGGCGCGCACGACGACGCCATCGCGCACTTCGAGTTGCTCGCAGATCGCGGCTTCGTGCACCCGGACGCGAGCTTCAACCGCGCGGCCGCGTACGTTCAGCGCGCTGCCACTCAAGCCGCTCGTCCCGGCGATCTCGGTCGCGCGGCCGCCGCGCTGAGCGAGACTTTGCTGCTGCGCCCTTCCGACGAGGCGGCAGAAGTGGCGCTGGAACGCGTGCGCTCCGAGATCGCACGGCGCCGTGCGCGCGAGGGCGCCTCGGCGCTCATGCTGCAAAAGCGCTTTTCCCGCGCAGTCGTCGAGCTCTTGCCGGAAAATGTCTGGGCGTACAGCGCTGCGGCGGGTGCGTTCTTCCTGACCTTGGGTCTGATCGTGCTGCGCCTCGCGCAGAAGCCTGCGTTACGCCTTTCGGCTCTGACGACGGCGTGTTTCTCCGCGCTCGTACTCTGTACCAGCGGCGCGATGACGGCTGCCGCGGGCCACTATCGGCATGCGTTGACCCCAGCCGTGGTCGTCGCTCCGGAAGCGCGTCTTCTCGACGCGAAAGGCTCACCCGTCAACGCCGCGCAGGGGCCGTCTTCGGTGGTGGCGCTGCCGGAAGGCGCGCGGGTCGATATCCTGGAGCAGCGCGGCACGCTGG
The DNA here is from genome assembly GCA_035318565.1 of Polyangiaceae bacterium. GTDB lineage: Bacteria > Myxococcota_A > Polyangia > Polyangiales > Polyangiaceae > DATDJP01. The sequence continues at coordinate 4,892 of DATHEN010001252.1, read as the reverse complement.
TGCTCGTTTCATGGGGTACCGTGGAAGGCTTCGTCACACAGGGCCAGTTGCGCGTCTTACAACGGCCTCCCTGAGCGCGGCGTCAATTCTGCGGCGGCCGGCGCCGGCGCGAACCGCGGAGCGCGCGGAGGCAAGCGACGCGCGGGGATGGCGACACGCGCCGGCGCAGCGCGCACACCTCCGCTCTTCGGAATCTTGTACACGTGGCCGGCGCGGATCAGCGACCGACGCAGGCCGTTGCTCTTCTTGATGCTTTGTACATCCACGCCGTACTTCCGCGAGAGCATGCCGAGTGTTTCGCCTTTTCTGACCTTGTGGCTGACGTAATACGTCGGCGGACGCACCAGGCCGCGCTGGACGAGCGACGTGTAAAGGCGCCGCGCCGTCTCCTGCGCGATCGGATTGTAGAAGCGCACGTGGACGTGCGTGGCGTGGCCTTTGGCGTGAACGATCAGCGGCCGCAGCTTCGCTCGACCCCGGAACAGCTCGGACACCCACGCTTCGTTTTCGCCGATCTGTAGCGCGTGTTTGCGCAGCAGCGCTTGCAACGAATGGTCGATCAGAATCAGCTCCACGTCCGTTTCGGTGATCAGCGCTCGCACGAAGGCCCAGGTGCGCGGCAGGTCCAGGTTGTGAGCACCGGCGCGCGCGTACCAGCCAGCGCGCTCGTTCGTGTAGAAGTAGCTGATGTCCACGTCGCGCCCCGCCTGGTGACTCAGATGGGGCGAGAGATGTCCGCCCTCCTTGCCGCTGATGTGACCGATGTACAGCTTCGGGCTCGACGGGAACTGCTCGTGCACTTTGCCGATCGCGAGCATCAAGTAGTCCACCGTTTCGCGAGTACCCCAGGCGTGTGCCGGATCGACGAGCTCCCAGCGCCGGTCATCAGCCGGCATCTGCACCCCGTTGAACAGCCGGCCCCCGCTCGGAGCGCCCATGGAGATCGAACCGAGCAGGCTCGGATCCGTCGCCAAGCGCTCTTCGATTTCACGCTGGCTGACGTCATCGAGCGGATGCGGGCGCACGCTGCCTTCGCTGGGCGCGCCCTCGTCGGTCTCGAAATCGTCGGCGATCGCCCCCTCGCTCTCTTGCTCGTACGCGGGCTCGGCTTCTGGAGGGACGCTGCGCTGCTCTTCGACTTGGGGCTCGGGTCGCGCCGGCAGGGCAGCGAGCGGCTTTCCCTGGTACGCGTGTTGAAGTGAGACGGGAGCGGACGCCGGCCGGCTTTCCTCGCGCAATATCCCGCAACTCGCTGCGGCCAGCGCGAGCGCCGCCGCAAAAACACGCTTCATATCGGGGGGCCAGCGCAAAAGCATTGCCTCGGCTGACAACCGTAGCTGCATTCGCGTGTGCGCAAAACTCTGCACACACGCTCAGTTGTTGCTACGCCGCAACCAGCGCAGCGCCAGCGCAAGGCCTCAGACGGCTGCGGCGGCTTTGCCGAGCTCGGACGTGCAATGCATGCAGCGCGATGCCTCCCGGTCGATCTGGGAACGACAGAATGGGCACTGCTTGGTGTTGGGAGTGGGCGCCGGATCCTGGCGCCGCAGCTTGTTGATCCAGCGCACGATGAAAAACAACACCAGCGCCACGATCAGGAAGCTCACCACGGTGTTGATGAAATTACCGTACGCGAGCACCACGGCGCCGGCTTTCTTCGCGTCGGCGAGCGACGTGTACGGCGCTGCGCTCACCACGCCGTCTTTGAGCATCAAGAACTTCGAGGAGAAGTCCACGCCGCCGGTCAACAAACCAATCGGCGGCATGATCACTTCATCCACCAACGTTTTGACCACGGTCGTGAACGCAGCGCCGATGATGATGCCGACCGCCATGTCCACCACATTGCCCTTGATGGCGAACTCTTTGAACTCTTTGATCATCGCTGGCCCCTCTCACCAATTCGAAGCGCGGCGTTTGCATTCCACCGGAGCCGGGACGCATTCTCCGTCCTGATTGCAGGCGCGCGTCAACACGGTATCCGTGCAACCTTCGTTGCCGGCGGGGCAGAGATTGCACGCTTCCCCGCAACTCTTGCCGCCGCAGGCTTTCTCATGTGGTGGCAGCTCGGGAGGCGCGCCGTGATCGCAAGCAGCAAGCAGCAACAACGCCACACACCAGGCGCTGCACGTGGGGACTAATCCTCGGATCTTCATGGCGGGACCGAGTCTATACTGCTCGCCGACTCCTCGGGTAGCCCGGCATCGGGCGGCTCCGGACAGCGCTCACCCGTGTAACCGGCTTCGCCTTCTGGAATGCGACACGGGTGCACTTCTACGCGCCGAATGCGCGGCTTGTACGTAACCTTGCGTTGCTCTTCCTTGGTGCGTCCGTCCGCGAACGTGATTTTTCTGCCCACGATCACGGACCAACCTTCCATGCCGGCTTCCTTCACCTTTTCCTCCGTCACCGGCACGTCCGGATTCGGAACGAGCTCGACTTCGGACTGAACGATGTCCTGCCGCGGAGAAACACGCGCTTTCACCGTGCGCCCGCCATTGTTTCCGTAGAGCTTCACCGTGATACGCGTATCGCTGTACAGCGTTTTGACGAGTACGCCGGCCGCGCTGTCGTTCTTGAAGATCACGTCCGGCTTGGGCCAGGAGAGCGTGGCTTCATGGCCCATCGGATAGCGCGAAAACCAGTACGTGTGCGGCTGGCGTTCGATGATGTCGTAACCCGCATGGAACACGGCGTTGAAGAACGTGGTCGCAAACTGGCTCACCCCACCGCCCACCGTGTCCACCATCTCACCGTCTTGGATGCTGGGCGCCGGAACGAAGCCGTTTTTCGTCGTGCGCTCCCCCACGCGTGCGTTCAGGCTGAAGGTCTCACCCGGTTTGACCAGCGCTCCGTCGAGTAGTTGCGCAATCCGATGGATATTCTGAACGCGCGGCTGACAGCAGGCGTGACTGGTCGAAAACTCCGCCACGAGCCGCTCGATGTGCAGCGCGAGCGCGGCATCCGTGTGCAGCGCGGGTTCCACGCCGAGCTCCACCGGCAGCGGCCCAGAGCGCGCGGGTGACGCCGCGGCTTCGAGCAGCGCGTGCGCGAGGTGCCGCGTGTGGATGTGTGTACCCTGCTGGCTCGGCACGATGCTGACGCGATCGCGCGCGTCGATCACGAACTGTGCGTCACGCGGGGCTCGCTCCACGCTCCTGCGCAAACTCTCCAGGTGACGTTCGAGCACATTGGGCTCGAACTCGAGCAGGGGCGGCGCAGGCGCCTGCGTGTGCAGGCGCAGCGCGTTTCGCAGCACGTGCGGCTCGAGCCGCACGCTGACGCCAAATTCATCGTTCGTGAGCTCGACCGCGCCTCGGGTCAGCTGTTCGGCTCGTGCCAGGATCCGATCCGCATCCTGCGGCTTCAACTGGGGCTCGTAGCGCACGGTGGTGAGCACGGTGCTGCCGCGCCGTTCGTTGCCCAGCCCCGTTTCGAGCCGGCGCCGTGCTTCGTCGCGGTCGATGCGTTGACCCGCGCGCGGCGGATCGAGATCGATCCGTTCGCCGTCGACTCTCAGGCCGCCGTCGAACGGACGCTCGGAGATCGCGAGTGCCTCCCATTCGTCGAACTGGAGCTGCATACGCCGAGCATCGAGCGTGGACACCGCCGGCAGCACCTCGGGCGTGAAGAAGCGCCGCACCCACGCACGTGTGCGCACGAACACGTTGCCGCGCCGGCCAGCGGCGAACACGGCGTTTGCGGTAGCGCTCACATCGACATGAAAATTCACGGCTTCAGGGTTGAGTGCGAAAGCGTGGCCGGCGAGCACGAGACTGAGCGGTGTGCGCCTGAGCCGCGCATCCAGCTCACGGAGCTCCTCCTCGAGCGCTGCGCGATCGAGCCCGCCCACGAGGACCTCGCCGACACGCACGCCGTGCGGTGCACGCTCACCCCAAATGACGCGCGTCAGGAAAAGTAGGCTCAGCGCCAATAAAATCGGCAGCAAGAAACAAGTGGCGAGGACGACACGATTTCTCGTGCTCGCGCGCAATCGCTCGCCAAATCTCGCTTGCATGCGGCCCATTTGGAATGCTCTAGATGGTGCAGGCGCCCGGGTTGCTGCGCGCGCCCGCTAGCACGTGCTCCGCGGCCATTGCAAGCAGCGGTGTAGCCATCAGCGCTAGCGCGTCGCACAAAATCGCATGAGTGGGCGAGACTACCACGCGGCCGAATGGCGGACGCGCGCCTCCGCCCGTGCTAGACGTTGTGGGGTGTGGGTTCGCCGTTCGGCCATTCGCCCCGTCCCTTCGTACGCCAAGGTGCCCGTGCACGCTCTGGAAGCAGTGCGCGACAGCCTCGCGGAAGACGACGACGAAGCACGCGATCAGCTGGATGAAGCATTCAGCCGCTTCGAGCGGACTCAACCCGCGCTTGCCGAGCACGTGGCCGATGCGCTCGGCAAGCCGCTCGACGAAACCGCGCTCGCGCTCGGATATTTTCTGGCGCTGGCCGTGTGGCTCGCGTTCGAGCAAGCTCACGGGGAGCATATCGACCCGGTGCAGCTGGAAGAGATCACGGCCACGGAAGAGCTGCTCAGCCTGGACGAAGACATTCGCCGCGCCGACCCTGCCGAGGCCTTGGATAGCGACGACGTGATCGCCATGGAGCAGCCACATTTGCTCGAGTTCATCCACGAACACATCGACGCGACGCTCGAGTCCCACGCCGACGAGATCGACGTGGACGACGTTCACTCGGCGTATCGGCTCGTGCTCGTGGAGATCCTGGCGCTCTCGTACGCGGTGCAGCGTCCCGCGGGCTATCCGGTGGCAAAAACCGAGCTTTTGGCCTGACCGTCGCGCGCCGGCCGGAATGAGCGGGCAACGCCTGACCCTCACGCGTGATTTCACGCATGCGACACCGGTGACGCGGCTCCTACCTTCGGGCCC
>DATHEN010001251.1:0-4619 GCA_035318565.1 Polyangiaceae bacterium | reverse complement strand
GCAGCGAGCACCGCTTGACCGTCGCGGTCGGACGTCAGTCCGACGAAGGCGAAGCGATCACCGAAGTCTGAAGTGGTGGCGGTGGTGCAGTCGTCCCCTGGCGAACGAAAATCGCCGATCCATTTCAGAATGTGTTCCTCGGTCTCGATGGGCGGCGGAGAGTCGCAGCGGGACGCCGCGAGCACGGGGCCCTGTGCCTGGTTCAAATACAAGAAGCCTTGCTTGATTCGGGAATGCTCGAGCACGAGCCCGAGCGCACGCTTGGCGCGTTCCTCGGCGCTCTGGCAGAGCTCGAGCTCGGTGCGCACTTTATTGTCGACCAACGCCGACGCAGCACGCCGTTTCACGAGAGTCCGCGCGCTCACATCGACGGGCTCGAAACCAGCACCCAGCGGCAGGTTCAGCAGCACCGAAAGTTTGGTTGCGAACGCCGCACTTTCGACCTTCGTGCACAAGAGCGAAATTTTCTGCGACACGCCTTCGAACGTCGGTAGATCGTTTACGATCTCGGCGATCTGCGCCTGCACGGCATACAGCTCGATCAGCAGAATGCCGGCCGTGGCGTGCTGCTCTGCGCGCGCCACGACGCGCTGTGCCCGGCGCGTCCCCGCAACTGCGTCGCCGCTGCGCGCCTCCGCGAGTGCCAGGGCCATTTCTAGCTGGTCCACGTACGGCGGCAGGATCGGATGCTTTTCACTCTCCGCGAGCGCCGCAGCCGCGATCGCGCGCGCCTGGGTCGCACGACCGAGCTGGACCGACAGGCGCACCACCCGCACGACCGCGAGGGCCCAGCTGGCGTGGCCTGCAGCCGGCAGCAGAGCGAGCGCCTGCTCCGACAGCGCCAGTGCTTTCTCCAGCTCACCGCGCACGCCGTGGTAGGCGCCCTGCACCAGCAAGTGTTGAGCGCGCCAGCCGGGCCACTTGTCGGCGAGATTCTCGAGCACCGGCAAAATGCGTTTGAGCGCCATCAGATCGCCCAAGATGACGTAGGCCGTGGATTCGAGCGCCACGCTCGTCTCGAGCTGCTGGTCGACGTCGAATCGACCGACGAGCGCTAGGTCGCGCTGTTTGCGGCAGAGCTCGGCTTGCTTCTCGGCGCCCTGGAACAAGTGGGCAATGGCACGCACCTGCCACGCCAGCGGAGCGTACGGCGCTCGCGATTCGAGGATCTTCAAGCGTTCGAAGAGCGTCGCCTCCCCGAGTACGGCTTCCTCCAGAGCCTGAAAATAATGCGTGAGCATACGGATGCCGGCTCGCGAAATCTCGTCGATGCCAGGCACGGGCTCCGCGATCTGCTCGAGCACCCCCGTGCGCAGCTCGCTAGCGGACCAGCCACGCCGCGCGCTCACGGTATATGCGATGACGTTGGCCACCACTTGCACGGCGGGCGACAACGGGCGCAAACGGTTGATCGGTTCGAGCAGCGCAGCGGCGGCTTCTGGATCGCTGGCGCGGGCGTGCACGCCGGCCAGCATGGCCGTGCATACGGCGAATGTTTGGATGGCGCGGATCGGCGGAAGTCCGCGCGCGCGCTCGGGGGTGGCGTCGTGGAGCGTGAGCGCGCGCGCCACGCAGGTGCGAATGCGTTCCAGTGGATCGGCGATGCTCTCGAACTCATCCCAGTACACGAGGCCGCTATCCCGCTCGAGCTGTTTCAAGATCAGCGGCGCGTGGCGCGCCAGCGACGAATCGATGACGGACGCGAGCTGGAGCACGCAGCGACCGACCAGCACGAGATCGGTTGGCGCCGCGCCGTTTTCGGTCCCCCATTCGAACATGCGTTCGACGAAGCGCGCCCCCTCCGGCGAACGGACCAAACGGTAGCCTCGCCTCGTGTGGTGGGACCTGCGTTCACCCAGCACGCCTACCAGCGCAGAGAAAGCCTTCGCGGAGTCGCCGGCGAGATGGTGATGATACGCGCTGAGCGCGTTCTCGGGATCCATGCTGGCGGCGTAGGCACCCGCCAACCGCCGGTGCAGCTCGGCTGTTCGTTCGGCGGCGATGCGCCGCACGATCGCCTGCCGGATGCTCTGATCGGCGAACTCGTACGCGGCATCCTGAAGAACCAACACTCCGGCGGCCACCAACTCTCCGAGCGCGATCACCGTTTGCTCGATCTGGCCGGGCATGAGCGCCAGGTAGTCCTCGAGCAACAGCGGCTCGTTGCGTGCGGTCAGACTCAGGCATTCCGCGAGCTCCAGGGCGGGCGCAGCGAGGCTGGAAAGCTTGGCGTCCAGCGCTTGATCGAGGCTGTGCGGCAAGTTCAAGCCCGCCGCCGAGACGGGCAGAACCCAGCTGCCCTGCTCGTAGCGCGCGGCGCCGCGATCTGCGAGGTGCTGCAAGAGCTCGAGCTCCGTGCGCAGGTTGCCCTGCGAAAGCCGTTGCACCCACTCTGCGACGGCTTCGGTGTGAGGAACGTCGCCGAAGATCGAGCACACGAGCTCCTTGGTTTCGGCCAGGCGAAACGGCTTGAGCACGAGGGAGCCGCCCATGCGTTTGAAGCGGCGTACGGCGGCGTGTGCGGAGCCGACGAGAGCGGTGGAGACGACCAGCAAACGTTGCGAGGGTGCTGGGTCCGTCAGTTTCGCGAGCACGGCAAGCGATGGCGCATCGCACTCTTCGAGGTTGTCGACCGCGATGGCCAACGGACCGGCCGTGCTCAGCGCTATGAACCAGTCTGCGAGCGCGCTCACGATTTCCGGCCAGGCGTCGGGATCGATGGGACCGCGCTCGCTGCCAGCGTCCTGGTTCAAGAAGCTCAAGAGCGTCGGGTCTTTGACGGTGTCCTTGAGCTCGGGCCTGTTCTCGACCAAGCGGTTGGCAAGCGCTCGTGCGACCGAGAACGGACCTTCGCGGCCCGCTTCGCCGCGGGCGTACAACGCCACGAAGCCGCTCTGCCGGGCCTCGGTGAGGAGGCTCGTCAGCATGCGCGAGCGGCCCGAGCCATGATCCCCCTCGATCAAGAGCGCGCTGCCACGACGCCGTTCCGCCCGCAGCACACGGCGCCTGAATCTTGCCAGCGCGTCCTCGCGGCCGACGAGCGCCGGCGAGGAGAGATACGCCTGGGCTATTTCGGGCACATCCGCCGGCGGCAGCCCGGCGATCGCCGTAAGCCGTTCCGACACTTCCGCGGCGCTCGCGGGCCGGGCCAAGGGGTTGAGGCTCAGCAGCGACATCACCAGCGCGCTCAGGTTCTCGGGCAGGTCCGCCACGGCGTTCGAAGGCGGTTCCAACCGACGCGTCCAGGTGCGGTTCAGATCCGACAAGCGCGCTGCCGGATAGGCGTGGCGGCCGATCAGCAGAAAATGAGCGAGCGCTCCGAGCGAAAACAAATCCGAGCGCGCGTCGAGCGGCTGTCCGTTCAGACTCTCCGGCGAGACGAATGGCGGAGTTCCCGCTACTTCCTGCGAAAACCCCATGGGGCAGAGCGCGCCGAAGTCCAGAAGCTTGGCGCTGCCTTCGGCGGTTCGGCGCACGTTGCGCGCCGTGACGTCACGATGCAAGAGCCGGCGCGAATGGATGATCGCGAGCGCGGAGGCGACATCGCGAAGCAGCGAACAGGCCGGGCGCCACGGAAGCGGCGCGAGCGAACGCAGATCGTCGCCGGAGAGAAGCTCCATCGTGTAGTAGGGAAGCTCTCCGTCCACACCGTAGTCGTAGGCGCGCACGATGAACGGGTGCGCCAGCTGCGTGAGAGCGGTGTACTCCCGACGGAAAAGCAGGATCGCTCGGCGATCGCGCGCGACTTCGGGTAGCAGGCGCTTCAACGCGAGCGTTGTCTTGCGCTCGGCGTCAGCGACCTCGTACACGCATGCCATGCCGCCTGTACCGAGCACACCGAGCACGCGGTATCGGTTCGCGATCTGATTCTGCGGCTGCAGATCCGACATCTGCTGCATGATCATTAGCTGAAAAACCCCGGCGTCGTCGTGACAGCCCGCTTGGGCATAACGCCTCTCTACGGCCGCTGCGCCGAGAGCATGATGTGGGCCAGCCGGCTACATAGCGCCGTCCAAGCCGAATTCCGGGACTGCCCGAGCGCACGTCACGGTCGTCGCGTCGCGCTCCACGGTCCCGAGTGCGAGCGGCGAGGGCGCCAGCGAGCGCATTCGCGCACACGACTTTCCGAGCGGCGGGGCGTTTTGGTCAACCTCACGCGTCCGGAGTGTTCCGCGTGGCGATGCCCAGACGTGGAGGGTATTGTAGGTGTATTGTCCACGATCCGAGCGCTCGCACGATGACAACACCCACGCCTGCCCTCCGGGCGACCAAGGTCGGCTCTCTTTCCTGCGAGGACTGCCGGCTGCTGCTCGATAGCGTGCTCGACTACGCAATCTTCATGCTCGACACCGAGGGACGCATCGTGACCTGGAATCCAGGAGCCGAGCGGCTCAAAGGCTACCGACCCGAAGAAATCGTCGGCCAGCACTTTTCCCGGTTTTACCCCGCCGAGGACATAAAATCCGGCAAGCCTGAGCGCGAGCTTCGAGACGCCATCACCCACGGCAAAGTCGAGGACGAAGGCTGGAGGATTCGCAAGGACGGCTCGACCTTTTGGGCGAACGTCTTGATCACCCCGGTGCGCGACGACGCCGGCCGGCTACGCGGCTTCGCCAAGA